>DAISWT010000087.1:0-9372 GCA_036826235.1 Acidobacteriota bacterium
CCTCGGATTGATGCCCCACCCCGACCGCTGCGCCGAGGAGGTCCTGGGGAACGCCCAGGGGAGGCGGCTGTTCGACTCGATCGTCTACGCCTGGGAGCTCGCCCGGCGGCAGCGGATTTAAAGGTGATATTGTGCTGAAGACGTTGAAACGATGGCTCGCGCGCGGCCCCCGCGTCGACTACTCCAAAGTGCGGCGCAACGATCCCTGCCCGTGCGGCAGCGGCAACAAGTTCAAGAACTGCTGCATCGACAAGGCAGAAAAGCAGACGCGGGCCGACCGCGACGCGAAACTGTTCGGCAGCAGCAAGGGATGACGAGCGAACCTCAAGTGACGCGCGAGCTGGCGCTCGCCCACGGCATGACGGCCGAGGAGTACGAGCGCGCGGTGGCGGCGCTCGGCCGCACCCCGAGCTACACCGAGCTCGGGATCTTCTCGGTCATGTGGTCGGAGCACTGCTCGTACAAGAGCAGCCGAATCCATCTCAAGCGGCTGCCGACCGAGGGCCCGCGCCTGATCCAGGGGCCGGGCGAGAACGCCGGCGTGGTGGAGATCGGCGACGGCATCGTCGCGGTCTTCAAGATGGAGAGCCACAACCACCCGTCGTACGTCGAGCCGTACCAGGGAGCGGCGACCGGCGTCGGCGGCATCCTGCGCGACATCTTCACCATGGGGGCGCGGCCGATCGCCTCGCTGAACTCGCTGCGCTTCGGCTCGCTCGACCACCCGCGCACGCGCTACCTGGTGGGCGGGGTGGTCTCCGGCATCGCCGGCTACGGCAACAGCATCGGCGTCCCGACGGTCGGCGGCGAGATCTACTTCCATCCGTCCTACAACGGCAACATCCTGGTCAACGTCTTCAGCCTGGGTATCGCACGGCGCGACAAGATCCACAGGGGGACGGCCGGCGGTCCGGGCAACCCGGTCATCTACGTCGGGTCGAAGACCGGGCGCGACGGCATCCACGGGGCGTCGCTTCTGGCCTCCTCCGAGTTCGACGCCGCCTCCGAGACCAAGCGCCCGACGGTGCAGGTGGGCGACCCGTTCACCGAGAAGCTCCTCCTCGAGGCGTGTCTGGAAGTCATGAAATCGCCGGGCGTCGTGGTCGGCATCCAGGACATGGGGGCCGCGGGCCTGACCTGCTCGACCGTCGAGATGGCGGCGCGCGCCGGCACCGGGATGGAGATCGATCTCGATCGGGTGCCGCTGCGCGAGGAGGGGATGACTCCCTACGAGATCATGCTGTCCGAGTCGCAGGAGAGAATGCTCCTGGTCGCCACGCCGCAGACCGAGCGGCGCGTGCGCGAGGTGTTCGAGAAATGGGATCTGGACGCCTCGATCATCGGCCGCGTCACCGACACCGGCCGGGTGCGCGTCACCTCCCACGGCCAGGTGGTCGCCGACACACCGGCCAGGGCGCTGGTCGACGATGCGCCGCGCTACAAGCGCCCCAGCGCACGGCCGCCCTGGCAGGACGGGCTGGCGGAGCCGGTGCCCGGCTCGATCAAGGACATCTCCGACGGCACCAAGGCGCTTGTGGCGCTGTCGACCTCCCTGAACCTGTGCAGCCGGGAGGAGGTGTACACCGAGTATGACCACATGGTGCGCAGCAACACCGTGGTGCGACCGGGGTCGGACGCGGCGATCATCCGCCTGAAGGGGACGCGGTACGCCCTGGCGCTGACGGTCGACTGCAACGCGCGGCACTGTTACCTGGATCCCATGGAAGGCGCGCGCCTGGCGGTCGCCGAGGCGGCGCGCAATCTCGCCTGCGCCGGCGCCGTTCCGCTCGGAACGACCGATTGCCTCAATTTCGGGAACCCCGAGAAGCCGGAGGTGATGTGGCAGTTCGAGCAGTCGATCGACGGGATCGCCGCGGCCTGCCGCGCCCTCGACACCCCGATTGTCGGCGGCAACGTGTCGTTCTACAACGAGACCGAGGGGAAGGGGATCCACCCCACGCCCACCATCGCCATGGTCGGCTTCCTGGTCGACGTGAAGGGGGCGATCACCCAGTGGTTCAAGCGCGAGGGGGATCTGGTCTTCCTGCTGGGGGACGCGCACGGCAGCCTAAGTGGCAGCGAGTACCTGGCGCTCCTGCATCAGCGGGAGTCGGGCCGCCCGATGGGCGTCGACCTCGAGCGCGAGAGGGCCCTGCACGATCTGGTGCGCGGCGCCCGCGACACGGGTCTGGTCGCCTCCGCACACGACTGCAGCGAGGGCGGCCTGGCGTTCACCCTCCTGGAGTGCTGCATCAGCGGTCCCCAGGGGGCCGTCGGCGCCGAGATCAAGCTCGAAGGGAAGGGACGTCTCGACGAGCTCCTGTTCGGCGAGGCACCGACACGCGTCATCGTCTCCGCCCCGGCCGAGTGCCGCGCCCGCCTCGAGCAGATGGCCCACACCGCCTCCGTTCCGGTGAGCCTGATCGGCCGCGTCGGCGGCCCGCGTCTGTCGATCGCCGCCGGCGGCGGGGCGGTCGTCGATGTCGAGCTCGGACCCGCCCGCACGGCCTGGCGCGCCGCCCTCGCGGGCCACCTGAAGAGCTGACCCGCCCTTCGCGAGCGGCCTCGCTAGGTCTTGCTCGCCTTATTCCGGAGGGAGCGGTAGCCGACGCCCTCGCCCGCGTCGCGGCTGGCGGGAAAGCCGAGATCGAGCCAGCCGGGCGCGAGGATGTTGCCCATCGCGTCGGTCATGCCGTGGAAGCCGCCGAGCACCCAGCGCACTTTCGGATAGCCGCTCTGGGTCAGAAGGTTCGCGGCCATCTCGGCGCGCGGGCCGGCGCGGCAGCCGACGATCACCGGGGTGTGCTCCGGCACGCTGGCGCGCACGACGTCGACGAAGTCGGGATTGAGTTCGAATCTCTGTTGCAGTGGGTTGGGGGCGCCGACCGGCACGTTGATCGCCCCCTCCGGGTGTCCCGCCGCGAACTCCTCCTCGGTGCGCACGTCGATGTAGACGGCGTCTTTCTCGTTCTGCAGGGCCTCGTGGGCCTGCTTCACGTCGATCCGTTCAGGGGCCATGGTCGCCTTTCTCCTTCGTCGCCTGGCATTGTACCGCGACCGGTGCGCCGCTTCCGCGCCCGGATCTCCGGTTCGGGCCCGAGAAGCCGGCGCGCCCGCCTGAAAATGCCGTGCCACATGCGCCGGGTGAGCAGGCCGGTGTTGGTGTTGCGCCGGCTGGGGTGGAAGGAGCCGATGAGGATGGTCCCGTCCGGCAGGCGGGCCTCCGTGCCGTGCGCGAATCGCGGCCGCCCTGGCGGTGGCAGCTTCTTCCACCATCCGGACGCCTTGAGCCAGGAATCGAACGCCACCCGGCCGAGCCCCACGACCACCCGGACGCGCCGCAGCAGATCGATTTCGGCTTCGAGATACGGACGACAGCGCAGCAGCTCGTCCGGCGTCGGCTTGTTGTCCGGAGGAGCGCAGCGGGCCGCGGCGTTCACGTAGCAGTCGCGCAGGAGCAGTCCATCGTGACGCGAGACCGCCGTGGGCCGGCTGGCGAAGCCGAAACGGTGCAGCGCCTCGTACAGCCAGTCGCCGCTCGAATCTCCGGTGAATACCCGACCGGTCCGGTTGCCACCGTGCGCGGCGGGCGCCAGGCCGACGACCAGGAGCCGGGCCTCGGGGTCGCCGAAGCCGGGGACCGGGCGGCCCCAGTACTTCCAGTCTCGGAACTCGAGTTTTTTCTCCGTGGCGATTCGTCTGCAATAGACGCGCAGCCGCGGGCAGCGCTCGCAAGAGACAATCGCACCGCGGACGGACGTCAAGCTATCGTGGACGGAGACCAGCACCGTACAAGATTAGCGGTTGCCGCCGGGGCGTGCAAGATCTTGGATCGTCGACCGCGATGATTTCTGTCGATCGTCCGCTGTCGATAACCTCTTGACAACTCGAATCGCCGGGGGTATCTAGTCCGATGTCCAACTGCCTCGAAGCTCCAGGAAGTATCAGTTGCGGTTCAGCCGTGAACCGGCCGCCGCATCCGGTTCCCGATCGACCGGACCGGCAGCCCACAGCGTCAGGAGGAATCCCCGTGCGAAAGTGGACGGTAGGCGCGATTTGCGCGGCCTTGTGTCTGGGCGTGATCCTGGCAGACAGTACCGGAGCGAACCATCGGGTACGAACCACGTCCTTCGGATCGTCGGGAGGAAACGTCAACGATATCACGCACTCTTTCTGCTGCAGCGGGACCCTGGGCTCGCTCGTCAGCAAGGGAGGAACGCAGTACATCCTGAGCAACAACCATGTCCTGGCGCGCGTCGACCAGGCGACCATCGGCGAGGACATCAGCCAGCCGGGCCTGATCGACAACGGTTGTCAGACTCCGCCCATCGTGGCCGATTTCAGCGAGGCGATTCCGCTTGGGACGCAGAACGTGGACGCTGCCCTGGCGGCGTTGCGCTCGGGTCAGATGGACAGCGGCGGCACGATCCTGGACATCGGCGTGCCCTGCGCCACCCCCGGGACCCCGCGGGTCGGTCTGGCCGTCGCCAAGAGTGGCCGGACCACCGGCTGCCAGACCGGGACGATCGGCTCGATCAACACCAACGTCAGCGTGCAATACCAGAAGAGGTGCGGCAGCGGGAGGAAGTTCGTCATTCCCTACTCAAACCAAGTGGTGATCAACAGCACCACCTTCAGTGCCGGAGGCGACTCCGGCTCGCTCATCGTGTCGGGCGCGTGCACCACGACGAACGGCGACAATGCGCCGATCGCCCTGCTGTTCGCCGGGAGCAGCTCGAGCACCGTCGGCAACCCGATCCAGGATGTCGTCGGCGCCCTGGGAATCAGCTTCGTGGGGACCTCGATGTGCTCGGCGCCGACGTCGGCGGCGGCCGCCACGGCGATCGGCCGCGAGCCGCTGCAGAACGACCTCGATTTCGCCACCATGATCAAGGACCGGCACGCACCCGACATGATGCGCAGCCCGGAGGTCATCGGCGTGGGGGTCGGCGTGACGGACAACGACCCCGGCAAGGTCGCGCTGGTCATTTACATCGACTCGACCCGGCCGATCCAGTCGCGGATGCCGACCCAGGTCGATGGTGTCCCCGTCAAGGTCGTCCGAACCGATCCGTTCGTCGCCTACTGAGCCGGTTTTAGTCCTGCAAGAGGGCGGCCCGCCACGGCCGCCCTCTTTTATTGTCCGCAGATCCGGTCGGCGCCGTTAAAGGGGTGCCCACGGCCGGGTACATTCTGTCCGCCCGGAGCCGTCCGGGACCTGCGCGAGCGCTCCAAGACCATGGCAGCGGGTTTGCAATGCCTGCCGGTGCGAGCCCCGCCGGGCGCCGGTCACATCCCGGGTCTTCGGCGGAGGAAGTGAAGGAGGCGGTCATGAAGAAGATCCTGGTGATGATGGCGGTGGTCCTGCTCGGCATCGGCCTGGCGACCCCGGTCTTCGCGGACCACGACGGCTACTACAGGGGACGTTCCGGCCGGGTCGTGCGCCGGGGTTACTACTCGGGTTATTACGCCCCGCGCCCCCGGTTCCGCACCAGCGTTTCCTTCGGATTCGGCCTGCCGTTCTTCGGGTACGGGGTCTACGCTCCGCCGCCTCCCTATTACTATGAGCCGGCCACCGTCGTGCTCGCCCCCGGCTACTGCCATCCGTACTGGGTCCCCGGCCATTACGTCTACGGTGGCGGCGCGGGTATCTGGGTCGCCGGTTACTGGGTCCGCTGATTTGACCGGGCCCCGGGCGGCGTGATACAAGGCCATCCCCCTGCGGGTGTTCGCACAGGAGGAGCCGTCCGATGACCCGACCCGAAAGCCGCGCACGTCTTCTTTTTCCCGTCGCCTTGTTGATCACGCTGTCGCTCGGCCCCGCCGCATCGCCGGCGGCATCTGCCGGGACCATCGATCTGAACGCCAAGGGGCGCACGGACACCGACAAGGACCGGGACGCCTACAACAAACCGGCCGAGCTGTTCGCGTTCTGGGGGATCAAGGACGGCATGAAGGTGATGGATCTGTTCCCGGGGAACGGCTACGTGACTCTTCTTCTCAGCCAGGCGGTCGGGCCCCGGGGGAAGGTGGTGGGGTTCGCCTCCTACGATCACGAGAACTTCGACAAGCGGTTCAAGCCGCTCGGCCTGGCCAACGTCGAGGAGATGCCGCTGCCCGAGCCGCAGGGCTTCGGCGACGACCTGCTCAAGGCGTTCGAGAAGATCCCGGCGGGGTCGTTCGACGCGGTGGTGACGATCCGCAACTACCACGATCTCAAGGCCCCGGCGGACGCCCTGGCGCAATTGAAGCGGGTCCTCAAGCCGGGCGGCATCCTCGGGATCGCCGATTCCCGTGCGGCCAGCGGGCGGGACGTCGACAATCACCGCATCGCCGACGACGTGATCATCCGCGAGGTGACCGCGGCCGGCTTCGCGCTGGCGGGGGTCTCCCAGATGCTCTCGAACCCGAAGGACGACTACACCAAGGGTTTCTGGGACGCGCGCTGGATCGTCGACCAGTCCTGCCTGAAGTTCACGCGCTGAGGCCCGGTCAACTCACCCTCTTCAGCACGACCAGCGTCGTATCGTCCTGGCGCGGCGAGGCGGCGCAGTGCCGGTCCACCGCGGTGGTCGCCCGGCGGACGATCTCCTCAGGCGTCCCGGCGAGGGCCTGCCGCACGATGTCGAGGAGCCGCTCCTCGCCGAACTCTTCGTCCGACGCGTTGCGTCCCTCGGTGGCTCCGTCGCTGAAGCAGATCACGACGTCGCCGGGTGAGAGCGCGAGCGTCCCGGCGGTGAACGCCGCCTCGGCGATCAAACCCAGCGGCGGCCCGGTGGCCGGAAGCCGGTCGAGCTGCGTGCTTCCGGGTCGCACCCGGCATGGCGGGTTCTGGCCGGCGTTGACGTAGGTCAGCGTGTGGCGCCCGGGATCCAGGACGGCGAAAAAGAAGGTCACGAACCGGTTCTCGGGGATCTGGCGGCAGAGGAGCCGGTTCAGCCGGGCGATGGTCTCGCCGGGTGGCATGCCCATCTCGCACAGCGCCTGCAGCCCGGCCTGGAACGTGCACATCAGGAGCGCTGCCGGCAGACCCTTGCCGGCGACGTCTCCCAGCCCGATACCGTAGCGGCCGTCCTGCAGCCCGATGTAGTCGAAGTAGTCCCCGCCGACGGCGCGGCAGGGCACGCTGCTGCCGAACACCTGATAGCCGGGGATCGGCGGCCCGTGGGCGGGCAGCAGGTGGTCCTGGATCTCCGCGGCCTTCTGCAGCTCCTGCTCCATCCGTTCGGCCGCGACCACGTGCTCGAACAACCGCGCGTTCTCGATCTTCACCGCCGCCACGTTGGCGAGATTCGCGAGCAGACGCAGGTTCTCCTCCGTGAACAGCCCGGCCCGGTGGCGGCTGTCAACGTAGATGAGACCGATCACCTCCCGGTTGTCCCACAGCGGCACGCACATGACCGAACGGAGCTGCTGCGCCTCGACGCTGTGCCCCATCCGGAACCGATCGTCGAGCAGGGCGTCGCTGGTCAGGATCGATTCCTTGCTTCGCAGGACGCGGTCGGCGATCGTCCGGCTGATCGAGATGGTGGAGCCGGCCTCGTCCGGCGGGACGCGGATCACCTGGGGCACCAGCCGGTCGCCCTCAGTGAGCATCAGAAGCCCGCGCTCGAACGGCACCGCCCGCCGCGCCAGATCCATGATCGTCTCCAGGAGCTCGGGGAGGGGGCGATGGAACACCAGCTGCTCGTTGGCCTCCTGGAGGATGCCGGCGACCGCGGCGACGGTGGCGCGCAGAGGCGGCGGCGTGGCCTCGAGCATCAGGGGGATGTCGCACAGGTCGGGCGTGCGCAGGTTGGCCGCCGGCAGGAAGGTGGTGCCGGCGCCGTGGAGGAGCGGCCGGTCGTCGAACTCGACGCTGTTCGGCTCCGAGCCGTTGACGATCAGGACCGTCGAGCCGAGGCGGACCCGATCGCCGGCGCGCAGGAGCGCCGGCTCGGTGATCCGGCGGTCGTTGACGAACGTGCCGTTCTTGCCTCCGGCGTCGAGGACGTACAGGCCGTCGGCGCGCCTGACGATGCTCGCGTGGCTGCGCGACACATTGAGGTCCTGCAGGACCAGGTCGTTCCCGGAGGCGCGTCCGATGCGCAGGGTCTGGGCATCGACGTCGCGTCGGGCGCTCGTCCCTTCCGGGGTGATGATGGTCAGGAAGTCCATCGTCGGACCCACCGCCCCAGTGGCCCCGGCGGGCCAGGCGGTCGGTCCCGGGCCCCCGGGTCCTACTTGATCGAGATCGTGACCTCTTTCGTCGTGCCGTCGTCCAGGTGCGCCCGGATCTTGTAGACCGAGTTGGACGCCAGCTTCGACGCGTCCAGATTATAGATGTATTGGTTCGAGTCGGGATCGAACCGGAACAGATTCCCGGTGTTGGCGCTGCCGAGCGAGACGACGTCGAGCACCACCTCCCCGTCCGCGCCGCTCTTGACGAACACGACCTCGATGGTCGCCACCGCGTTGGTGATGAACTGCCCGGAACAGTTGGTGAGCTGGAACTTCACCGGTATCGCCCCGCGCTTCTTCAGGAAGGCGACCGAGCCATCGGGCTTGATCGGCGGGAGGAAACCCGAAAATCGATAGATCTCGTCGACCCGGCCGTCGCAGTCGTCGTCCACGCCGTTGCAGGCGATTTCATCGATCGGGGTCACGGTCTGCTTGCAGATCAGCGGCAGGGTCGAGCATGACGTGGTCCCCTGACGGCAGGCGCCGAGCAGCCCTGGGACGGGGCACTCGATTCCCGGCGGATTGCCTTCGTCGATCTGGCCGTCACAGTTGTCGTCCAGCCCGTTGCACACCTCGCTCGCGCGAGGATTGATGCCGGCGATCTGATCGTTGCAGTCGACCTCGGGCGCGCTGGCGGCGCACAAGCCGAACCCGTCGCCGTCGGCGTCGGGGCCGGCGGCGCCCGGCGGGAGACCGGTGCAGAAGCTGAGCCGGGCGGTTTCGCTCTGGATGGCGCAGGCGACCTTGACGGGGGACCAAATCGCCGAACCCCCTACCCGGGTGGGATCGGGCGAGATCGACGAGATCTGTTCCACGAACTCAGTGATGTCCATGAACGGCGGAAACGTCGGCACCCCGCCGACGATCTCCTCATGCGAATACAGCATCCTCAGGTTGGGATCAAAGTCGCCGTCCTTCTTCAGGACCATCTCGGTCTCGCCGCTGATCGGCGAATCGATCGTCAGGATTTGGCAGGGGAACGGGTCATCGGGCGGTGAAGGCACGTAACCCGGAGGGAACGGGGGATCGCTCCCGCCGGGCAAGTTCGAGCTGCAGGCGGAGGTGCCCGCCGGTGTGCTGTTACCGTTGCTGACGGCCAGGAGGATCCCGGTGTCCTGGCAGATGGTCAGATTCTGGGTCGGTCCCGGATCG
>DAISWT010000088.1:0-9336 GCA_036826235.1 Acidobacteriota bacterium
CGCGACGAGCGCACCTTGCGCCGTCACGACGAGCGGATTGATCTCGGCGAGGGACGCGTCCGTGTCCTGGTAGGCACGCAGCAGCGCCTGCATCAGCCGCGTCGCGCGCGCCACCAGGTCGCCCGACAGCCCCAGCCCATAAGAGATACGCCGCGCCTGGAAGGGCCGCAGGCCGATCAGGGGATCGACCGGCTCGATCTGGATCGCTTTCGGGTCGCGCCGGGCGATCTCCTCGATCTCCATGCCACCCTGACCCGACGCCATCATCACCGGGACCGACCGATCGCGGTCGAGCGTCACCCCCAGGTAGATCTCGCGGGAGATGTCGACCGGCTCCTCGATCAGCAGCCGCCGCACCCTCTTCCCCTGCGGCCCCGTCTGCGGCGTCACCAGGTTCATGCCGATCATCTGGCGTGCCAGCCGCTCGGCCTCGTCGGCGTCGGCGGCGATCTTGACGCCGCCGCCCTTGCCCCGCCCGCCCGCGTGGATTTGCGCCTTGAGAACGGTCCGGCCACCGAGCCGGGACGCGATCGTCAGGGCGTCCTTGGGATACAAGGCGACCTCGCCCTTCGGCACGTCGATCCCGAAGCGCTTCAGGATCTGCTTCGCCTGGTATTCGTGGATTTTCACCCGGAGATCCCCGCGCGATCACGCCGCGCCGTGAGAGGTCCCGCCGAACGGGCCATTGTATATAACATCCGCCCGAGATCGTGTCAAACCCTTGTTTTGACAGGCGTTTAATGCTCTGCTAGGATGCGCGTGGGGTGACTGCTGGAGTGTCGTCCGAGATGCCGCCTCCCACGCACGCGCTCGCGCCGCCCCGTGTCCCTGCCTGCCGGCGCATCCCGTTGCTGTTCGTCACGTCCCTTGCGCTGGCCTCGCCGGCGTCGGCCTCCGCCGAGGTCGCGGCCGACCACGCCGCCCCGGTGGAAACGCCTTCTGTCACCGTGCCGCTGGCCGACCGCCTCGCTCCTCTCATGCGAGCCCCCGCCTTGAGCCCGGACGACACGGGCATCGCCGTTCTGCTTCTGCCGGGCGGCCGCCCGATCTTTACACGCAACGCCGATCGTCCCGCGCAACCCGCTTCGACGATGAAGATTCTCACCAGCGCCGCCGCTCTGGCGCTCCTGAAGCCGGAGTTCGTGTACCAGACCCGGATCTTCGCCGACTCCGCCATCGACGGCTCCGGGAGCGTCGCGGGCAACCTCTATCTTCAGGGATCGGGCGCGCCCGATCTGGTCGGTGAATCGTGGTGGCTGGTGGCTCGCAGGCTGGCCGCGCTCGGCCTGCGCCGCATCGAAGGCGACCTGGTGGCCGACGAGTCGTATTTCGATACGGTCCGGCGCCCTTCGGGCTGGCCGGCGCCGGCGGCCGATTCCTGGTACAACGCCCCGATCGGCGCGCTGTCCTGCAACTTCAACGTGGTGACGGTCACGGTCGACCCGTCACCGCTCCTCGGCGCGCGCCCCGACCTGACGCTCGAGCCGGCCGCCTCCTACTTCCAGGTGCTGAACCGGGCGACGACGACTTCCGGACCGACGTCGCTCGCCGTGTCGCGCTCGTTCGAGAACGGGCAGAACGCCCTGGTGGTGGGCGGCACGATCCGCCGGGGCGGCGGGCCGGCGGTGTTTCACCGCTCCGTCGAGGAGCCGGCGCTATACGCCCTCAACGCCTTCCGCGAGATCGCGCGCGCCGAGCACATCGAGATCAAGGGGAATCTCACCGTCGGCACGGTCCCCGAGAAGGCGCGCGAGCTGCACACCTACGAGTCGCGGCCTCTCGGCGCTCTCGTGCGGGACATGAACAAGAACAGCAACAATTTCATGGCCGAGATGGTCCTGAAGACGCTCGGCGCCCAGTTCACGGAGACGCCGGGGACCACCGCCAACGGCGCGAAGGTCGTGCGCGATTACCTGTCGGGCCTCGGTCTCGATCTTTCCAGCACACGGATGGTGGATGGATCGGGTCTCTCGGAGGAGGACCGGGTTCCGGCACGGCTGCTGGCGGAGGTACTGGCGCGCGCCTGGGACGACTTCGAGATTGGCCCGGAGATGGTCGCGTCCCTGCCGATCGGCGGCGCCGACGGCACGCTCGACGAGCGCTTCGGCGGCGAGGGATCCCGCCGGCGGGTGCGCGCCAAGACGGGGCGGATCGCCTCGGCCCTGGCGCTCGCCGGCTACGCCGCCAACCACGACGGGCGGGCCTTCGCCTTCGCGGTGCTCGCCAACCGGCCGCGCGGCACGATCGACGCCGTTCACCGCGCCATCGACCGCATCGTGGACGAGATTGCGGCGAGCACCGACTCCGATCTCGGCCCCGCTCCCGTGGGCGAGGGCCCGCCGGCGGCTAAGCCTTCAGCTTCGACACCAGCTCCGTCACCGCCGCCGCGGAGCGGTCCAGCGCCGCTTTCTCCTCGGCGGTGAGCTGGATCTCGATGACCTTCTCCATCCCCTTCGCCCCGAGACGCGCCGGCACGCCCAGAAAAAGGTCCCGGTAGCCGTACTCGCCGCTCAGGTAGACGGCACACGGTAGGATCATGTGCTTGTCGAGGAGAATCGCCTCGACCATCTGAACGATCGAGGACGCCGGGGCGTAGTAGGCGCTGCCGCTCTTCAGGAGGTTCACCACCTCGATCCCCCCGTCCCGCGTGCGCTGGACGATGGCGTCGATCCGGTCCTTGGTCAGAAGCTCGGTGATCGGGATACCGGACACCGTCGAGTAGCGCGGCAACGGCACCATCGTGTCCCCGTGCCCGCCGAGCACGAAGGCGTGCGTGTTCTCGACCGAGACGCCCAGCGCCTCCGCGATGAAAAAGCGCATGCGAGCCGAATCGAGCACACCCGCCATCCCGAGCACTCTCGCGCGCGGGAAGCCGCTCGCCTTGAGCGCGGTGTAGGCCATGGCGTCCAGGGGGTTGCTCACGACGACCAGGATCGCCCGGGGCGACTGGCGCGCCACCTGTTCGGTCACCGCCTTGACGATCTCGAAGTTCTTCTGCAGGAGATCGTCCCGGGTCATCCCGGGCTTGCGCGGCAGCCCCGAGGTGATCACCACGATGTCCGAGTCGCGCGTGTCCTCGTAGCCGTTGCTGCCGGTGAGGCGGACGTCGTAGGCGTCCACGGGAGCGGCCTCGTTCAGGTCGAGGGCCTTACCCTGCGGCAGTCCTTCGATGATGTCCACCATCACGACGTCGGCCAGACGGCGCAGCGCGATCCGCTCCGCCGCCGAGGCGCCGACATTGCCGGCGCCGATGATCGACACTTTTCTGCGCATGCGGGGTCCCCTCAGCTCCCTTCCTCGATTTTGGCGATCACGACGCCGGCGAACTCGGAGCACTTCACCGTGATCGCGCCCTCCATGTGCCGCGCCAGATCGTATGTGACCCGCTTCGTCCTGATCGCCTGGCGCATCCCCTCCACGATCAGGTCCGCCGCCTCCAGCCACCCCATGTACTCGAACATCATGGCGCCCGACAGGATGAGCGACCCCGGGTTCACCTTGTCCTGGCCGGCGTACGCGGGAGCGGTGCCGTGGGTGGCCTCGAACACCGCCGTGGTGTCTCCGATGTTGGCGCCGGGCGCCAGTCCGAGCCCTCCCACCTGGGCGACCGCCGCGTCCGACAGGTAGTCGCCGTTCAGGTTCGGAGTGGCCACGACCGAATAGTCGGACGGCCTGATCAGGATCTGCTGGAACATCGAGTCGGCGATCCGGTCCTTGATCATCACCTTGCTGGCGGCCCGCTTGGCCAGCTTCCCGGCCTCCTCTTCGGTGATCGTGAACTCGGGGAATTCCTCCCGGGCCACCTGGTAGCCCCACTCCTTGAAGGCTCCCTCCGTGTACTTCATGATGTTCCCCTTGTGCATCAGCGTGACGCTCGGTTTCTTGCGCTCGATGGCGTAGCGGATCGCCTTGCGCACGAGCTGTTTGCTGGCGCGGGCGCTCATGGTCTTGACGCCGATCGCGGAGTCGGCCGCGATCGAACAACCCATCTCGCGGTTCAGGAACTCCACGACCTTGCGGCACTTCTCGGTCCCCTCGCGCCACTCGATGCCGGCGTACACGTCCTCGGTGTTCTCGCGGAAAATCGTCAGGTCGATGTCCTGCGGGCGCTTGACCGGCGACGGCACGCCCTCGAAGTAGCGCACCGGACGGATGCAGGCGAACAGGTCCAGCTCCTGCCGCAGCGTGACGTTCAGGCTGCGGTAGCCGCCGCCGATCGGCGTCGTGAGGGGCCCCTTGATGGCGACGGTGTAGTAGCGGATCGCCTCCAGCGTGTCCTGCGGCAGCCACTCGCCGTATCGGTCGCGCGCCTTGCCGCCGGCGTACACCTCGAACCAGTGGATCCGGCGCGCGCTGCCGAAGGCCTTCTTCACCGCGGCGTCGAGCACGCGGCGCGCCGCCGCCCAGATGTCGGGACCGATGCCGTCCCCCTCGATGAACGGCAGGATCGGGTTGGCCGGCACCCGCAGCTGACCGCCCTCGACCTCGATGCGCTTGCCCTCGAGAGGAACGTTCAACTTTTCGAATTTCAAGGTGACGGTCTCCCCGCGTCCGCTCCCGGCCGCGTGGCCGCGGCCTCGTTCTTCCCGGGAGACTTCACGGACGCCGTGTCTGCGGAATGGGCGGTGAATCTAACACAGCCTTCGTGGTTATTCAATACTGCACCAGGGAGCCCTCCTGCCGCGCCTTGCGCACCGCGACGCGGAAGGCGAGGATGCCGAGGGGGAGCAGCACGGCGGCGAACACGACGAGCGCCCGGATGTCGGGCAGCAGGTCGGCGAAACGGCTGCCGCGCAGGAGCGCCCGGCGCAGCGCGTGCAGGGCGTAGGTGATCGGCAGGAGGCGCGACCATCCACCCAGCCAGACCGGCATGTCCTCGGGCGGGTAGAACACTCCGCCGACGAGCGCCGAGCCGCTGGCCACCAGGAAGGTGATCGGATCGCCGCGCTTGAGGTAGAGCACGAAGGCCGCCGACAGGATGCCGATCCCCGAGAACGCCAGGACGGTCAGAGCGATGATCAGGAGCACCGGGAGCAGGCTGTCGAGATGGATGACCACGTGGAAGAACAGGCGGCCGATCACCAGATAGGCGATCACCTTGATCGACGTCAGCAGGAAATCCCACAGCGAAGACCCCAGAACGATGGTCCCGATCGGCGTCGGGGTCACCAGCATCGCCTCCAGCGTCCCGGTCATCTGCTCGGAGCGCACCTTGCCACCGAAGGACATCATCGCGGACGACAGGTAGTGCAGGAGCGCCAGCCCGAGCAGCACGTAGGCGAAGTAATCGACGCCTTCGAGCCCCGGCGTGGTCGGCGGGGCGTTCACGACGCGCGACACGAAATACCAGATGAGGACCGAGAAGAAGATCCCGAACGCCTGCATCAGGAACGACGTCCGGTACGACGCCTCGATCAGGAAGTCGCGCTTGAGGAACGCCAGGAGCGTGCGCAGGACGCTCACGGATCGCTCCTCTCTTCGTCCGGCGCCATCATGTCAAATACTTCCTGAAGCCCGGGCTCGCGGCGCGCGCACGAGACGATGGTGCCGCGGGCCTCCAGGAGACCGCGCAGCAGGTCGGAGAAGGCTCGCCCGTCCCGGTCCACCGCCGCGGTCAGTCGCGCCAGGGTCCCGTCCCGCCGTTCCACCTCGACCGACCAGCGCGGATCGGATGGCGGCGCCGCCAGACCCGACACGACCAGGATGTAGTGGTCCCTGCCCGGGAGACCCGCGGTGATCTCGGCCAGGCTCCCTTGGCGCAGCACCCGGCCGCGATCGAGCACCACCAGACGCCCGCACATCTCTTCGGCCTCCTGCAGGTTGTGCGTCGCGAGCAGGACGGTCTTGCCGCGCTCCCGGTTGAGACGCTCGATGACGAAGCGCCTGAGATGCTTGGCCGCGATCGGATCGAGGCTGCGGGTCGGCTCGTCGAGACAGAGCACGGGCGGGTCGTGCAGGAGCGCCCGCGCGATCGCCAGGCGCTGCTTCATGCCGGTCGAGTAGGACATGAACTGACGGTCGGCGAGCGCCTCCATTTCCATGACCTGCAGGAGGGACCGGCCGATGGATCGGGCCTGCGCCGCGCTCAACCCGTAGAGCCGCCCGAAGAACTCCAGGTTCTCCAGGCCGGTCAGACGCCAGTAGAAGGAGCGCTCGTCGGACGTCACGAACCCGATCGATCGCTTGACCGCCTGGTCGTGGCGCGCGACATCGATGCCGCCGACGAGTGCGCGGCCGGAGGTGGGCAGGATGAGACCGGCCAGGATCTTGAGGAACGTGGTCTTACCGGCGCCGTTCGGGCCCAGAATCCCGAAGATCTCCCCGGCGCGCGTTTCCAGGCTCAGCTCGGCCAGGGCCGTGATGCGCTCCGCGCGCCGGAAAGGTCGGGCGGCGATCTCGGGCAGCGAGCGCCGCTTCACGTACACCTTCGACAGCCGTTCGGCCAGGATGGCCACCGGCGAGGCCGCGTCCGCGCGGCCCCCGTCCACCGCCGGGGCGTCTCTCAGCGTCCCTCCAGCCGGCGCGTGTTGAAGGTCTTGCGGTACTCGCGGTGCTCGGCGTCGTCCGGATAATGCTCTGCGTCCGGGTACGGATAGGCCGACATGTCGTGGAACGGCAGCGGCTCGACCGTTTCCGGATAAGCGGTGTGCAGGTCCATGTCCTTGCAGTAGCCGTTGGCGTACAGCATGAAGCTGCGTGTCCAGCCGCGCGGCACGTCCGGCAGTCCCTTGGTCGGGAACTCCAGGCTGATCTCCTCGCCCTTCCCGAAGATAGCGAAGCGGTCGTCGGTCCGTGTCAGCAGATCGGTGACGCGTCCGAAGCGGGTGTAATCCCCGGTCATGACCCGGAATGGCTGCGTGTTGTCCAGGATCGAGTAATCGTAGATCTTCGGCTCGCGCCCGTCCGGGCTGTGCTCTCTCGGGAAACCCCGGCGGTGCAGGTGGGCACCGCTCAGTCTGATCTCGTTCACCTTGACCTTCTCCGCCGCATCGGATTCGGACAACGGCTCCGCCAGGAAGACCTGGTCCCAGAACACGCGCATGTTGGTGCGCAGCCGCAGCCGCCTCGACTTCAGAGGGGCGAGCGACGACAGATCGACGCTGATCATGCGCGGCAGGCCGGCGGGGAAGCCCATCGGATCCAGGACGGGACGGAACAGGATGTCCGTCCTGTCCTCCATCTCGAGCACCGGCGCCGTCAGCGTCACCCCGGACTGATACGCCGCGAAGTTGGCCGAGGAGTACTCGAAATCGACCCAGCCGTAGAGGAAGAGGACCGGCCGCTGCAGCCGCGTGACGCTCTCCGGGAACTCCAGCGTGAGCGCATGCATCGTCGCATAGCCGGCCAGCCGGTCCATGCGGAATTCGTCCGGATACACACGATCGATCTTCAGGAGCGCGTCGGTCGCGTCTCGGTTGTTGTGGTCCGTGGCGCGCGCCGGGAAGATGCGCGCCTCTTTCGGGACCGCCAGGGTCCGGTACGGCTGGCGCTCCTTGGCGCCGAAGGCTCCCAGCGGATAGACGTCGATCTCCTTCGGGTGGTCCAGGGCGATCAACCTGACCTCGTCGAGGTAGGTCACCTCCTCGAGGTTCTCAATCGCCTGGAGCTGGTAGGCGCCGTCCTTCGGCGCCAGCTGGTCCGGCTCGATCTTCACGTATTCCTCCGGCTGCGGGGAGCCGTACACGCCGGGCGCCATCCACATTCCCAGGCCGCCGACGCCGAGGAAATCGGTCACGAAGCCGTATTTCTTGCCGTTCCAGGCGAACAGCAAGGGGCAGGAGGAACCCTTGCGGTCGAGCTCGACCTCCTCGACACGCTGTCCGGCCGGCACGTCCATCTCGGACTGCAGCACCCCGCCCGGCCAGAGCAGACGGACGACATCGGCCAGCGCCCGCTCGCCCAGCCCGAAATGCGCCACGGGGGGCGACTGCGACAGGTAGCCGCCGCCCCCCAGCGTCTCGCGCCGCTGCCACGCCGGCCCGGTCAGCACTTCGACCTTGGTCCCGATCCCGTCCTTGTTGCTGTGGAGGCCGCGCGGCTCGACCTCGAGCCAGCGATTCCGGTTCCCGCCTTCGTTGCGCAGCAGGAGAAGCGATCCGCCGTTCTGCGTCACGACCAGATCGAGATCCCCGTCGCCGTCCAGGTCGGCGGCGGCCGCGCCTCGCCCGTCTTTCACCGCGATCTGGTCGAGACCCGTGTCGGCCGAGGCGTCCTTGAAGTGGCCGGCCCCGTCGTTGAGGTAGATCTGGAGCGCCGAGCCGGCCGCGAACAGGTCGAGATCGCCGTCGTTGTCGGCGTCGAACAAGGCTGTCCCGAACGCGGAGACCCCGCGCCTCTTCGGGATCTCCCGGGCGGTGAACTGCTGCCGGGGCCCGTTCAGGTAGAGGCGAAGCGGATCGGCGGGGCCGGCGCCGAACACGAGATCGGCCAGACCGTCGCCGTCGACGTCGCCCGCCGACAGCCCGCGCCCCGCCCCGCGCGCCGCCAGACCCGCTTCCCGGCCGCGCGCCGCAAACCCGTTCTCCCTCCGGTTGTCCAGGAGGGTGTCCTGCCCACCGGCGGAGGAGAGCACCGCGTCGGTGTCGCGGTCGGCATCGAAATCCGCGAACACCGCGGCGACGGTCCCCTCCGGGGGGCCGCTGATTTTCAGTTCTGCGGCGGCCTCGCGGAAGGTGCCGTCGCCCCGGTTCAGGAGCAGGAGCGGCGTCGCCGCGGCCCGGGATCCCGCCTCGCGCATGCGGTTGACCAGCAGGTCGAGATCACCATCGTGGTCGACGTCGGCCCAGGAGGCGCCCAGGGCGAACCCGCTCACCGCGGCGTGCGCCTTGGCCGTCACGTCCCGGAAGTGTCCGTGGCCGTCGTTCTCGAACAGCGCTCCGCCGCCGAGGCGTGTCAGGTAGAGGTCGGCGTCCCCATCGTTGTCGTAGTCCCCCAGCGCGGCGGCCATCCCCACCCCTTCGAAGGAGACCCCGGAGGAGGACGTGACGTCCTCGAAGGTGAAATCGCCCTTGTTCCTGTACAGCGCCGGGCGCGCGGTGCCGTCCGTCGAGGCGTTTGCCAGCACCAGGTCGGGACGCCCGTCGCCGTCGAGGTCACCGATGGCGATCCCGGAGCCGTAGCGCGCCGCCCGGGTGCGCCTCGCGTCGCTCGACGGTGCGGGCGCGCCCCCTGGCTCGCCGCCCGGCCCGCCGTGCCGGAAGCCGACCCCGGAGGCGGCGGTGACGTCGCTGAAGCGGAACGCGATCGGCCGCGGCGGCGGGGCCGGACCGCCAAGCGCCCGATAATCGGTGATCACCAGCGCGTAGCGGCCCGCCTCACCGTACTGGTTTCCCGTGG
>DAISWT010000089.1:0-9329 GCA_036826235.1 Acidobacteriota bacterium
GCTCTTCCAGGCGCGCGACGTGGCCGTGCTTCCGGTCCTTCGGCCGGGCGAGGTGCTGGAGGACGAGCAGGTCACCTTCGCCGGGCAGGTGATGACCGTGGCGCATCCATCGCTGGGCGCCATCCGCCAGGCGGCGCCGCCGCTGAAGTTCGCCAAATCGCCTATCGAGCCGCCGAGCCCGGCGCCGGCCGTCGGCGCGCACAACGACGAGCTGCGCGAGCTCGCCGCCAAGACCCCGCCCCCGCCGCCCCGGGGCGAGGTGGTCGTTCTTCGGAGCCCAGGGGACGGGAGCTTCGAGGCGCCCGTGCGCCTCGGGGTGGGATGGAATCCCGCCGAACTCAAAGCGGCCGACCTGAGCGGCGACGGGATCGATGATCTGGTCGTCGCCAACGCGGGAGATTCAACGATCGACGACTCCGCCTACGTCTCCGTGCTCCTGGCCCGAAAGGACGGTGTCTTCGCGCCGGAGCGAAGGTTGTCCGGTGGGGTGGCGCCTGTGGCGGTCGCGATCGGCGACTTCAACTCCGACGGTCACCCCGACCTGGCGGTGGCGGACAGGGGCTCCGGGGGCCCGGGGACGGATCAGGCGACGGGAGAGGTGGCGGTTCTCTTCGGCGCGGGTGACGGGACGTTCGGCTCCCGGCTCGTCCTCCAGAAAGGCTGGTGGGACGGTTGCCTGTCCGCGGGAGACTTCGACGGCGACGGGAGGACCGATCTCGTCGTCACCGACACCGGCAGCAAGGGCTACGGACCGCTCGTTCAAGGGGCGACGGTGATTTATTTCGGCAGACGGGACGGCGCTCCTGTCCGGAGCGGGGAGATCGCGGCGGGTCCGGCGCTGTGCGCCGCCCCCGGCGATTTCGACGCCGATCGGAAGACGGACCTCGCGGTCCTGAACCTCTCCCACGAAATCTCCGTCCTCATGGGGAACCGGGACGGGAGCTTCGCGCCGCGTCTTCGATTCTCAGCCGCCGGTCCCGCCGGGCGCCTGCTGGTCTCCGACCTCGACGGAGACGGCCGATCCGACCTCGTCGCCGGAGTCCAAGGCGGGATCTCCGTCCTCATGAGCCGCGGCCGCCGCTGACACCGATCGGGCCCTTCCCATTGAATTTTGAAAGGTGGTAGGCTTGCGGCGTTTCGTTGCGTGACACGCGCCCCTCGGTGGGGGTCGATGTTCATCCGGCGGCGCCCCTTCGCAGCCCGCGGCGCGCGCCACTCGTATCGGGGGGGCCAGATGGCCAACCGACTCTTCGCGACCAAGTCGTACGAAACACTCATGCAGGAGATGGCCGGCGAGCACCGGCTGCGCCGCGTGCTCGGGCCGGTCGCGCTCACGAGTCTCGGGGTCGGGGCGATCATCGGCACCGGCATCTTCGTCCTGACCGGTGTGGCGGCGCACGACAAGACCGGCCCGGCACTGATGCTGTCGTTCGTGGTCTCCGGGATCGCCTGCATCTTCGCGGCGCTGTGCTACGCCGAGTTCGCCTCGATGGTCCCGGTCGCCGGCTCGGCGTACACCTACGCCTACGCGACCATGGGCGAGCTGTTCGCCTGGATCATCGGCTGGGACCTGATCCTGGAGTATGCCGTCGCCTCCTCGACCGTGGCGCACGGGTGGTCGCATTACTTCCAGGCGCTCATCGACCAGCTCGGCATCCATCTGCCGCGCGTGGTGACCAACGCGCCGTTCGACTTCGACCCGGCCACGGGCCACCTGGCCGCGACCGGGACCTGGTTCGACCTGCCGGCCATCGTCATCGCGGGGATCATCACCGTCATCCTCGTGAAAGGCATCAAGGAGAGCGCCGGTTTCAACGCCTTCATGGTGATCGTCAAGCTGGCGATCGTCCTGTTCGTCATCGCCGTCGGGGCCTTCTTCGTCAACCCGGCCAACTGGCACCCGTTCGCGCCCTACGGGCTCGCGGGCATCGCCTTCTTCGGCAAGACGCTGATCGGACAGACCGGAAAGGGCGGCGAGCCGCTCGGCATGCTGGCCGGCGCGGCGGTCATCTTCTTCGCCTACATCGGCTTCGACTCGATCTCGACCCACGCCGAGGAGGCCCGCAACCCGAAGCGCGACGTGCCGATCGGCATCATCACCTCGCTGATCCTGTGCACCGTCCTGTACATCGCCGTCGCGGCGGTGATCACCGGCATGGTGCCCTACAACCAGATCAACATTGACGCCCCGGTCTCGGACGCGTTCCGCCAGGCGGGGCTGCCGTGGGCCCGGCTCCTGATCTCGATCGGGGCGCTGACCGGCATCACCTCGGTGCTGCTGGTCATGATGCTGAGCCAGCCGCGTGTCTTCATGGCGATGGCCCGGGACGGTCTGCTTCCGACCGGGTTCTTCGGCGCCGTGCACGCGCGTTTCCGCACCCCGTGGAAATCGACCATCCTCACCGGGATCTTCGTCGGCACGGTGGCGGCGTTCATCCCCCTGCGCATCCTGGCCGATCTGGTCAACATCGGCACGCTCCTGGCGTTCGGGATGGTCTGCTCGGCCGTCCTGATCATGCGGCGCACCAATCCCAATGCCCCGCGCCCCTTCCGGGCCCCCTTCGTGCCGGCGACCCCAATTCTCGGCATCGCCTTCTGCCTGCTGCTGATGTTCTCGCTGCCGTCGGAGAACTGGCTCCGCCTGTTCATCTGGCTGCTGATCGGCTTCGCGATCTATTTCGGCTACGGGCGGACCCACAGCGTACTGGCGGCCTCGCTTGCCGCGGAGATCACCAAGCACGGCGTGTCCCCCGCCGGATCACTGGCGGCCGACCCCGCGCCCCCCCACCCCCGGCGCTGACGGCCACCGCCATCTGAGGCCGGACCGCCCGCGCCTCGAGACCCCTCGGCGCTGCCGCGGCTCGCTGTCCGCACGCCGCGCCGCTCACCCGCCGCGCCTTGGGTCCCAATCCTTTGATCATCCCCGTATCGAAGCGTACTGTTCAGGACAGGTGCGATCTTTCCCCGGTGCGGGAGGTCTTCGATGCGCACCTTACCCAGGAACCACGGCCCGCGTCCCATGCTGGCGCTCGTCGGCGTGCTGCTCCTCTTCGTGTCTCTGGCCCTCTCCCCGCCGGCCACGCCGGACGACAACGAGTCCGAGGAGAGGTGGGTCTCCATGGAGCTGGCCCTGCGCACACTCTGGACCGGTGACCCGGCGGCGAAGCGGGCGACCGCCGACGATGCCTCACACGAGTTCGGACCCCTGTTCGAAGCGCATCCGGGTCGCGACGACGAAGCGGTGGCGCGGATTCTCGCAGGGCTCCAGTCACTGATCCGGACCGAAACGGATGATTTCGTCTCGTACCGGCTGCTCAGCGCTCTCGGCAATTTCGACGAAGAATCGCTCACGGCGCTCTTTCTGGAGGCCCTCAAGAGCCGTTCGCCGAACCTCAGGTCCTGTGGCATCCACTGGTTCGCCGAGCACACCGACCCCGAGGCGCTGCCGGAGCTGGAGGCGTCCTGGCGGCACGAGGAGCGTCCGTGGGTCAGGGAGAGTCTGATGATCGCGCTGGTGGAGAACGGCTCGCGGAACGACACCGACGATTTTCTCGATCTGGCGCGAGGCAAAGATCCCGTGCTCGCGGCCGCGGCCTTCCGGGCCCTGACCCGCATCGGCGATCCGCGGGTCGTTCCGTTCCTGGCGAAGATCGCCCGGACCACGCCCTCGAACTCCGGGCTCCAGGCCCTGGACGCGCTGGCGCGCTGGCCCGATTCCCCCGACGCCCTGGAGACCGTTCTCGAGGCGAGCCGGTCTCCGCGCCTGGACTTCCAGAGGCATGCGGCTCAGGCGCTGGGCCGTTTCGACGATCCGGCGGCTTCCGCGCGCGCCTACGAGCTGGCAACTGGGCGCGGGGACGGTTACGTCCGGGCCAATGCCCTGGGTTCCCTCCAGGGCACGGAGCCTGTCGTCCTGACCCGGCTCGCTCTCCAGATCCTGCGCGAGGCGCCCACTCAGGAGAACGCGCCCGCGCAGTCCGCCGCAATCGCCACTCTGCGAGGGCTGGACGATCCGTCTGTTCTGCCGGACCTCGCGGGTCTCCAGTTCGCCTCGGACGACAGCCGATTCTACGAGCTGCGCTGGCTGAAGATTTTTCTGCGCCTGCCGCGCGATGGGTCGGAAACCGTCTCGAATCGGGCCGGCGAGCCCCATCGCAGCAGGGACGCCGACGTGGTCCTTGAGGAAGGTCGGCCGGAAGAGCTCGTCATCGCCCCTCCGCCCGACAGACTCACGGTCCGTTGCTGGGAATATCCGGATGTCCCGGGTGACCCGAAGGAATTCTCCCGGTTGCCCGCGGGGGATGAGGTCGAGATCAACGATCACTTCGAGCGGGAGAACGAATCGTGGGTCCGGATCGACGAGAACGACTGCTGGGTCCCGTTGCGTTTCATCGAGCACCCGACCGGCTCCCCGGCGGGGGGCGACAAGGAGGACGACATGCTCATTCGGCGCGAGTTCGACATCCCCGCAGGGGAAGCGGAGTCCGACGTGGCGGAGGGGTTGATGGACGCCGGCCTGCTCGAGGTGATCGATCCGGGCGACGAGGTGGTCGGCGTCGCCATCACCCTCGACCCTCAGGACTTCGACCAGGTCCTGCTCCTCGCCCGGAGCTGCGGGCTGAACGAAACCATGCTCGACGTCGCGATCGACGAGATCGTCCAGAAGCTGGCCCCGCTCTACCCCGAACGCCCGGTCCTGGACCGGTTTCGCAGGACACCGGCCGCCCGGCCGGCCGACACCGATCAGGTGATCGATCTCGAAATCAGGGAACTGACCGATCAGTAGGCTGTCCAAAGGAGCAGGTCCGGCTCGCCCGGCCGGTGAGACCGGCCCTGCGGACGAGTGAAGGGAGCCCCATGTCGAGGTCGAAACTGTCCGTGGTCACACTCCCGCTGCTGGCAGTCGCCACGCTGTTCACCCCCACCCTCGGCGCCGCCGAGCTCACCCCCGAGTCGCGCGTCACCGAGGTCGCGGTGACCTTCGACCTTCCTGGTCGTCTCGATATACCGAGTGACGGGCAGGCGCACAAGCACCTGATCGCGACTCGCGAGATGGCTGCGAAGGTCGAGCATCGCGCCGTGCCCCGGGTGGCGCCGGGGGTCTACCTGGTGGCGAAGGTCACGCTGCCGGGCGAGGTTCCGCTGCTGGCCGGGAAGGTGCAGCACTTCGTGGGCGGGGATCTGGTGGGGAGTTCGATGATGGCGGAGCGGGCGGGCGGTGAGGAGTTCTCGTTGTCGTTCGGCCCGGACGATCGGCTGAAGGCCGAGCGCAAGCAGATCTTCCGGAAGGTCGACCGCAGGGGAAAAGACGACGAGGTGGGCTATCGCTTCATCACGACGCTGGAGAACCACCTCGGGAGGGATGGTGTGATCGAGGTGAAGGACCGCATTCCGGTCTCAGGAGACGAGCGGGTCGTCGTGACCCTGGACGACGACCAGACGACTCCCGGCGCCACGACCGACCCGAAGGAGCCGGGCATTCTGACCTGGAGGATTCCGGTCCCGAAGAGCGGCACGAAGGAGATCACTCTGACCTACAGCGTGCGCTCGCCGCGCAGCGTGGCGCTGGCCGGTCTTGACTGAATCGGCTCCACGTCGAAACCGAACCTGCGGCAACCGCCGGTGGAGCGGGTGAGATAGCGGCCGAAGACCTTCATCACGTACACCGAGCCGAACTCCCTGTATCCCATCCGCCGGCATGATTTGAGCGAGTCGAAATTGTTCGACTCGACGTAGGAGACCAGCCCCTTGCGCCCCCTGGAGAGATACGCACGCAGCGCCAGGGTCATGCCAATCGCGTGCAGGCGCTGCCCGCGGTGCCGCGGGTGCGTGAACCCGTTGTACATGTAGACGTACTCGCTTCCGAACCGCAGGAGAAGGTCCGGCGGGTCGATGCGCGTCGGCCTGGACGAGTACCAGCCATAGGCGGCGAGCGTTCCGCCGTCCAGGAACCCGAAGCACTCGTCCCCCTTGGACAGAGCCTCATCGACGAAGCCCGCGGACAGTCCGCTCGCCGGGTCCCTCGCGAAATCCCGGAGCATCTGCTCCGGCAGGAACATGGGCGTGTAGCGCTCATCGCATTCGAGGAACGCCGGATCGGGCCGCTCGATCCAGACGCCCCTCAGGACCTTGAGCACCATCGCGGTGTTGACCGTCTTCAGCGTCAGGTCGTAGAGAGTCCGCGGCAGACCGTGCCGCCGCGCCTCGAGGAGAACCCTGCGGACCCTGCCCTGCCCTGGAACGACGGATCCCGGTACTGCACGCCCGACTCTCTCAACTCGATTGATCGCCCCCATGATGTTCCGCCTCCTAGGTCCTGCGAAATTCGGGACCGGACTCCCCGGCTTGCGATTGCGGTGCCGGACGCGGCCGGGACCGCGCCCCCGACTCCAGCCCGACGAACGTCTCGCGCACGATCCGCTCGATGGCCGACCTCGCGTCGTCCCACGAGAAGCGGCCGGCCCGCTCATGCGCGCGCGCCGACAGGGCGGCGACGCGCGGCCCGTCGCGCACGAGATCCGCGACGGCGTCCACCAGCGACGCCGCGTTCCCCAGGGGGACCAGGACGCCGCAGTCGCCCAGGACCTCCCTGACCACCGGGATGTCGTAGCAGACGCACGCGTGGCCGCTGGCCATCGCCTCGAGCAGGGCGAGGCCGAAGCCCTCGTAGTACGTGGGTAGGACGAAGACCTGCGTGGCCCTCAGGATCGACTTCAGCGTCTCCCTGCCGATCGTCCCCTGTACCTTGACCCGCCCGTCGCCTGCCGCCGCTTCCTGCACCGCGGCGCGATCCGGTCCGTCGCCGACGATGTAGAAATCGGCGTCGATCTCCCTGCGGCGCACGAACTCCCGCAGAACGGGGAGGATCCCCTTGCGGAAATGGAGGCGCCCGACGAACAGGATGCCTGGCCGCGGACCCGGCTCCCGCTGCGCATAGCACGCCAGGTGCTCCGGCTCGGCGCCGTGCGGCACCACGGCGACCCGTTCCTCCGGCAGCCGGTGCAGCCGGACGATGTCGCGCTTGAGCGCCCCGGACGGCACGATGACGCGCGCCGACCTCCTGTTACAGGCCATCTCCGGGAACGCATAGTGCACCAGGCCGGGCAGGAAGTGGACCCGCCGGTACCACGGGACGAGCGACGCGAACAGTTCGATCTCGGCGTAGACCGACGTGCCTTCGAGGTTGATGAACGGCACGCGCCTCAGGCCGAACCCGATGCTGGCCCACACCATCGCCAGGTCGATCAGGCCGTCGTCATACAGCCGGTTGACCTGCCTCGACAGGCCGAACCCCGCCAGGTTCATGTGGCGCCGGCGCCGGCCGCGCACCACCCGCACGAAGGGGGCGGCCGGCAGCTCCTCCCCCGCCGTGACGTAGGTGACGTCGTGTCGATCGGCCAGGCCGGGCAGGATCTCGGCGGCGAGCGTGCTCATCCATTCCTCCACCCACGCGATCCGCAGCCGCGGGCCGGCCGGCCGATCACGCATGGCCGCCGCGCCGCCGGACCGACGACGGCTCCGGAACCGGCGCGCCCCTCACTCCGGGCAGGCGGGAGAAATCGGCGCCCGGGTCGGTCCCGTCGCCGGCGGCTCTGTGATGCGGGCTGGAGCCGCTGAGCCGGTAGTCTCCCCCGGCGTAATCGACGAAGCCGACCGCGGCCGCGGAGGGAGGGAAGTTGTTGTCGGCCGGATACTGTCGCGGAGACGGGGTGCCGATGAGGACGTTCCTCCGGAACACGAACCCGGGGAAATAGTAATCGAGCGCCGGAAGACCGATCCCCTTGCCGCTCCCGAACACGCCGTACTCGTTGTGCTCCACGATGTTGTTCTGGAACACCAGACCGGTGCTCGGGGCCATATCGGCCGCGATGATGCTGCCGGTGTGGAGCGCCGTGTTGTGGTCGATGGTCAGCCCCGCAGCGCCGTTGAGGATCTGGAAGAGGGTGCCGGGTCCGCCCAGACCAGGGGCGCCGACGTCGGCGAACAGGTTGTTGCTGATCTCGATGGTGCGCGCCCGCCCGCTGCCGCTGGCGGAGGAATCGTCGATGCCGAGGATGTTGACGCCGCAGGCCGTATGACGGACGACGTTGTTCGAGAAGATCACATCCTCGACGACCGCCCAGGGCGCCGCGTCCAGCTCGGTGCGCACCGTGAACAGGACGCCGAAGCCGTTCTGCCCCATCACCCAGTTGTTCTCCAGCAGGTTGTGTTCGACCAGGACACGCCGCGCGTTCTTCAGCTCGAAGATGTTCTTGACCGACCACGGAGTCCCTGCGTACGAGGGGTCGCCCGCCATCCAGGTGAGCGGCTTGTAGAGATGGTTGTCGCGGATCTCGATGTCGGAGGGCACCAGGTCGACGATGGTCGGGGGGGTGCCTCCGAACATGACGTTCTCCCCGGCCCCCTCCAGGCGGTTGTTGACGATCTTGAACGGCCCGGCACCGTTCCAGCCGGCGATCGCCTGCGTGTCGGCGCCGACCTCCTTGAAATCGGACAGCCATGAGTCGATGACGGCTGTGAAGCGAGAGTTCAAGGCGATGCCCCGCCGGGCGCCCTTCTGCGGGTCGCCGTGCAGATAGCAGCGGTCGAAGATGAAGTGATCCGGCAGGCTCTCGATCGAGGTCTCTCCGGCGCCCAGGAGGACGAGATTGTTGAGGAAGACGCCGCGCGCCGGCCGGATCTCGAGTCCGATGAACCGGTAGTGGTGCGCACCCGGCGCGGTCCGGATGACCGCCCCGGACGACGCCTCCAGCTTCGGCATGAGACGCGCCTGGGAGGGATCGACGCGCGTCCCGGGCGGCGGAAGCGCGCTGTCGGCGGCGCTGGTCCGGATGACGATCCAGTCCGATCCTGTCTTGGCGGGCAGCGTGAACGGGCCGCCGAAGGTCGCGCCCGCCTCCAGCGCGATGCTGTCCCCCGGCCGGGCTTCGTCGAGCGCCTTCTGGAGATCCCCGCCGGCCGCGATCCTGAGAGTCTTCCCCGGTGGCGGAGCGTACGTCGTGTCGAGGAGGAGGCGCGGCCGTTCCGCCACTCTCTTCGCCGGCGCAGGGGGGCGGGACTCCCGGGGGACCGCCGATCCGGGCGCGCCGGCCCCGAGCAGCAGCACGGCGAGGGTGACGGCCAGTCTCGTCTGCCTCATCTCGTCCCCGCTTCCTCCTGCGCCGGCCGCGCCGGGACCGGGACCTGGCCGCGGGTCAGGTCGATCACGGTCTGATCGGGCCGCACGTCAGCCAGGACGGCGGCCGCCTCCTCTCCCGCGCGGGCGATGACAATGACCCTCGCGTGCGCCAGCAGGGCCGGCGCGCTGCCGCACATCAGCGACGCGATGT
>DAISWT010000090.1:0-9308 GCA_036826235.1 Acidobacteriota bacterium
CTACGGGATCGACGTGTCGCTCGAAGGCCTGCAGGAGGACAACCCGTGGGAGCCGGCGCCGTCCCTGGCGGTCCCGCCGGTCGCCCCCGCGACCGAGGAACGCCGCGAGATCGCGCTGAGCGCGGCGGGCGGGACATGAGCGGCGGGTTGACGCGACGGGTCTTCTTCAGTCGGGCCGGTCTTCTCGGGGGTGCGGCTCTCGCCTCGGGCGCGGCGCCGGCTCCGGCGGGCGCCCCGGCGCGCTCGCCCGTGACCGGCAGGGCGATCATGGTCGGAAGCGCCAACGCGCTCCCCGGCATGGAACGGGCGATGCACCTGCTCAGGAGCGGACCCGATCCGCTCGGGGCGGTGCTGGACGCCATCCACATGATCGAGGACGATCCCGACGACGTCACGGTCGGCTACGGCGGCATCCCGAACGAGGACGGCGTCGTCGAGCTCGACGCTTCCGTGATGGAGGGCGCGACGCTGCGGTCCGGGTCGGTCGGGGCGCTGCGCTCCATCCGCCACCCTTCCACCGCCGCCCGGTTCGTGATGGAGCGCAGCGACCGCGTCTTCCTGGTCGGCGAGGGCGCGCTGCGTTTCGCGCGCGCGCACGGCCTGCCGGAGGAGAACCTGCTCACCGAGCGCTCGCGCAAGATCTGGCTGTACTGGAAGGAGCACCTGAGCGACCACGACGACTGGATCGAGGCCCCCGGTGAGACCGACGACCCTGACATCCGCTGGTTCATCGACAAGTACGGCGACGCGGATCTCCGGCCGCAGGGGACGATCCACATCAGCGCCCTGGCCCCGGGCGGCACCCTGGTCGGCTGTACCAGCACCTCGGGGCTGTTCTTCAAGCTGCCCGGCCGGCTGGGCGACTCGCCCGTGATCGGCGCCGGTCTCTACACCGACGACGGGGCGGGGTCGTGCGGCTCCACCGGGCGGGGCGAGACGACCATCGCGATCTGCGGATCGCACACGGTGGTCGAGCACATGCGCCAGGGGACGCCGCCCGAGGAGAGCGGACTGCGCGCCCTCCGGCGCATCGTGGACGCCGAGAAGAGCCCGCGGCACCTGTTCCCCGACGGCCGGCCCCGCTTCGACGTCAAGTTCTACTGCCTCGACGCGCGCGGCGCGACCGCGGGCGTGTCGATCTGGGCCGGCGCCCGCTACGCCGTGCACGACGGCACCCGCGCCGTCCTCAAGGACTGCGCCTCGCTGTTCGGACGGCCGCTCCGGCCCCTCTGACGCCCACCCGGTTGCCCCCCGGGACGCCGCGCATTACATTCCCACGAGCGCAGGTCTTCGCGCACCGGGAGGGCCGTCCTGGAAAACGCCGACGACTTGGAGCTGCTGATCGCATCGCACCACGCCATCGTGGCGATCGAAAGCCCCGAGGAAGACCGCGTGCGCCGGCTGGTCGCCGAGGCGGCGGCGCGGCAGGACCTGCCGTTCTTCGAGTGGAAGGTCACCACCGGCCTGGCGCGGGCCGGCGTGCCCGACCCGTTGCACGAGACGGACAGACCGGCTCAGGCGCTCAAGATCGTCTGCGGGATGCAGACCGAAGCGGTGTACCTGTTCTACGACCTGCACAAGTACTTCGACGACCCCGCGATCCTGCGGGCGTTGCGCGACGTCGGCCAGTCGTTTTCGGGCGACCGCCGCACCCTGTTCCTGTGCGCCCCGGCGATCGACGTCCCCGACGACCTGAAGGCGTGCAGTGCCGTCATCCGGCTCGAGCTGCCGGACGCGGCGATGTTGCGGGAGCTGGCGGTCAGGACGCTGCGCGGGCTGGGGGCTCCCAAGCGGATCACCATTGACCTGTCGCTCGCGGAGATCGAGCAGCTCGTCGATTCGCTGCGCGGGCTGACCCTGCAGGAGGCGCAGCGGGTCCTGATGACCGCCGCGCTCGACGATCTGCGCCTCGATCGCAAGGACTTCGCGCACGTCCTCGAGCGCAAGAAGGAGCTGATCGCCCACGACGGTGTCCTGGAGCTCGACGCCCAGGACGCCTCGCTGCAGCAGGTGGGAGGTCTGGACGACCTGAAGGCCTGGCTGAAGAAGCGCGGCGCCGGCTTCGGTGCGGACGCCCAGAAGTACGGCTTGGAGCCGCCGCGCGGCCTGCTGCTCATCGGCGTGCAGGGATGCGGCAAGAGTCTGTGCGCCCGGGCGGTGGCCAGCGAGTGGGGTCTGCCCCTGCTGCGCATGGACGCCGGCGCGCTCTACGACAAGTTCGTCGGCGAGTCGGAGAGAAGGATGCGCGGCGCGCTGCAGACCGCCGAGGCGATGGCGCCGTGCGTCCTCTGGATCGACGAGATCGAGAAGGGGCTGTCGGGGCGCACCGGTTCGGAGTCGGACGGCGGACTGTCGCGCCGCATCTTCGGCTCGTTCGTCACCTGGCTGCAGGATCGCAGGCGCCCGGTCTGCGTCGTGGCGACCGCCAACGACATCCAGGCGCTGCCACCGGAGCTCCTGCGCAAGGGACGATTCGACGAGATCTTCTTCGTGGACCTGCCCGCCGACGCCGCGCGGCGTTCGATCCTCGCCGTGCATCTGGTGAAGCGCCGGCAGGACCCCGCGCGTTTTGATCTGACGACGCTGGCCGGCGCCTCGGAGGGGTTCAGCGGCGCCGAGCTCGAGTCCGCGATCGTCGCCGCGCTCTACTCGGCGTTCACCGACAGGACCGCGCTGACCACCGCCCATATCCTGGCCGAGCTCAGCCGCACCGTGCCGCTGTCACGCACCTGCCGTGAGGCGATCGACGAGCTGAGAACCTGGGCGAAAGGGCGAACCGTGCAGGCGGCCGGCGATCCGGCCCGTTCTGCAAGCAGCGCGGCGTAGCACGCCGGGGTCGGCGCCGGGCCGGTTCCTCTTCTCTATCCCCTCGCGAGCCGCAACACCCAGCCGGACGCCGACAGGACGGCGCCGCACCCGAGGAGGGCCGCCATCAGGCGCTCCTTGAGCCGCGGACACAGCTCCCGCGCCGCGACGGATTCGGCGCCCGTCCACAGCAGCGCCCCGAGAACCGACAGGAAGATCAGCCAGCCGGCGGGATGCATGCCCAGGCTGTCCCGCCACTGCCCCTGCGCGAACAGACAGACCGCCCGCGTCAGGCCGCAGGTCGGGCAGGGCAGACCGGTCAGGCGGTGCAGCAGGCACGCATCGAGCGCCAGCGGACGGCGCGGCGGCAACACGAACGACGCCCAGAAAGCGGAGGACAGGAGCAGGGCACCCGCCAGCCGCTCGAGACGCTGCGCCGTGGTGAGCGCCACGGTCACGCGCGGCGGGATGGTCACGAGGCGGCCGGCACGGGCGCCGCCGGCGCCGCGGCCGCCCGCTTCTTCTCCTGCAGGAACCGGTAGGCCAGCGCCAGCGCGATGAAGTTCACCGCGGTCGAGATGAAGACGCCGACGCAGCAGACGAGCGCTCCCAGGAGCGTCACCGGGATGAAGGCGAGGAGCAGGAGGAACAGCCGCCAGCGGTACCCCTCGGTGAGACGGGCGCTCTCGCGCATCGCCTCCCAGAACCCCAGGTTCGTCTCGGCGATCACCGGGAATGTGAACAACCACATGATGGCCAGGATGATCCCGGGCACGATCAGGCAGATCAGGCCGAGAACCGTGAGGATCGCCACGACGAGGTAGGCCAGAAACGCGTCGAGGAACCGGTCGAAGCCCTGAAACATCATTCCCACGTCGGGCTTCCGGCCCGCGACCACTCCGAGGTTGGCGCGCCAGATCCCGACCATAATTGCACCGCCGATGACGAACTGGACGACGTTGCCGAGGTAATGCACCACGATGTTGGGTCCGCCGATCAGCAACGCCTGGATGAGAAACATCGCGCCCAGGGCCAGCCAGTGGGGCTTCACCAGTTCCCAGGCTCTGCCGATGAACTCCCACACGCGGAACTCGGACGGCAGGGGCACCGCGGGCGGGCCCGGTGTGGGCGGGGGCGGCCCGGCGGTCGACGCGCCGTGGGGCGGGAACAGGTCGGCCAGTTCGGGCATCTTGCCGGCGTAGTGGACGGGGCCGCTCGACCCGCGGATGTGCGTCGCCTGGACGATGCGCCCCTCGCGCACCCACTGCCGCAAGGTCTCGACCTCGGCGGGGCCGTATTCCTTCCCGTCGGCGGCGATGACCCAGTACTGCTCGGAGCCGCTCATTCGAAACGCAGCGGCAGAATCTTGGAGACCCCGGGCTCTTCCATGGTGACTCCGTAGAGGAGGTCAGCCGCCTCCATGCTCTTGCGGTTGTGGGTGATCAGGATGAACTGCGTGTCGGTACGGAGCTCCTGCAGGAGCTTCGTGAAGCGCTCGACGTTCGCCTCGTCCAGCGGGGCATCCACCTCGTCCAGGACGCAGAAGGGAGACGGCCGGTAGCGGAACAGGGAGACGAGCAGGGCCACGGCCGTCAGGGCCTTCTCCCCGCCCGACAGGAGGGCGAGCTTCTGGAGCCGCTTCCCCGGCGGTTGCGCCACGATCTCGACGCCCGCCTCGAGAACGTCCTCCTCGTCCTGCTGCAGCCGCAGCTCGGCGCGGCCGCCTCCAAACAGGGTCTTGAAGCATTCCTGGAAGTGGCCCTGGATCGCCTCGAAGGCTCCGCGGAAGCGGTCGCGCGCCTCGCGGTCGAGGGTCCGGATCGTCTCGCGCAGCGATGCGACGGCGGACTCCAGGTCGGCTTTCTGCGCCGTCAGGAACGAGAAACGCTCCTCCAGGTCCTGTTGCTGCTCGACGGCCATGAGATTGACCGGCCCGATCGCTTCTAGGTCAGTGCGGATCGCCTGCACCTCCGCCTCGCGCTCCGCCAGCGTCAGCGCGTCCTCGGGGGGCGGGGCCGTGGCGCGCAGGGTTTCGACGGTCGTCTGCAGCTCGTCCCGGCAGGCGCGCTCGAGATGCTCCAGATCGGCCTCGATCCGCGCCAGGTGCAGCTCGCGCTCCTGCTGCCGCTCGCGCAGCGCGGCGTGGACGGCGCGGGCCTGCTTCACCGACTGCTCGCGCGCGTGCAGGCGGCTCCTGTCGTAAGCGAGGCCGGCGTGCGCCGCCTCGTCGCGTGCCGCCGCCTCGGCGCGCCCGGCGAGAGCGGTCTGCCGCTGTTGCTCGAGTGCGATCTCCTGCGCGCCGATCTGGCCGGCGCGGGAGGTCCACTCGTCGCGCTCCGCGGCGCGCCTCTCGATGGTGGCCCGGGCGTCGCGCACGGTCTCCTGAAGAGCGTCCCGCTCGCGTCCCAGCGACAGGAGCCTCTCTGCCCCCGCCAGGTCCGCGGCGCGCGCCTCGGCCGACTCGCGGCGCACGCGCTCCAGATCGGCGCGGCGTGCGGCGAGATCGGCAGCCGCCGCCTGGATCGCCTCCTCCATCGTCCGGCGCGCGGCCTCGTCGGCCTCCAGCTGCCCACCGAGGTCGTCCGCGGCCGAGCCCCAGGTGTCCCGGTCGCGCTCCAGACGGATCCGCTCTCCGCCGATCAGCGGCAGGGCCCGGTCGATGCGATCCAGCTCGGTCCGCGCCTGCTGCAGCTTCAGGTCGCGTTGCAAGGCGACACGCGCCTCCTCCTGGACGGAGTCCGCCGCCACGCGCAAGCGATCCTCCGCCGCGGCAACCTCCTGACGAAGCCGCGGCAGCACCCCCTCGGACTCCTCGCGCGCCGCCGCGATCTCGGACATCTGCCGGACGATCTCCTCGCGTTCAGCCCGGCGGGCCAGGAGCCAGTGCTGCAGCGCCCGTCCGTCGCCGCCGGTGATGCCACCGTCGAGCCTCACGATGTCACCTTGCGGGGTCACGTACACGAAGGCCGGATGCGACTCCTTCATCAGGAGCGCCCGGTCCAGGTCCTCCACCAGAAAGGTCCGCGCCAGTATGCCGGCGACCGGCCCGTCCGGCACACCGGCGATCCGATCGGCCAGCCGCCCGAGGACCCCCGGCCCGGCAGGGACGTCACCCGACTCACCGGCCGGTGCGGCCCCGCCCGCGACGGAGACGCCGCGCGTCTCGGGCACGAATGACACCCGGCCGCCCGCGCTGTTTCTCAGATAGGCGATGCCCCGGGCCGCATCGCCCGTCCCGCTCACCAGGACGCCCTCGAGGAGCTCACCGATCGTCGCCTCGACCGCCTTCTCCAGCCCGCGCGGCACACCGAGACGGTCCCCGACGACCCCGGCCGGCGTGAAGCCCGCTGATCCTTTCAGGATGTTCCCGGCTCCTTCGGAGAACCCCGCGCGCTGGCGCTCGAGCGCGTCGAGCGCGGCCAGGCGCTCCGCCAGCACGGCGGCGCGGCCCTTCAGCTCCTCCGCGCGCCGATCGGCGGTCGCGAGTCGCTCGGCCGCGGCGCGCACCGCTGTCGTGCGGGCCCCATGCTCCGCCGCCAGGGCCTGCTCACGCTCGCGCCCCGCGGCGCTCTCCCTCTGATGCGCGGCGGCCTCGGTCTCGCCCCGGTCTCGGGCCGATTGCAGCTCGGCGGTCTCGAGCGCGAGCTTCTCGAGCGCGGCGCGTGCGGCGCGGAGCTGCTCATCGAGAGAGGCGCGCCGGCCGCTGGTCGCGGTGATCGTGTCGAGATGGCCCAGCAGCCGCGCCCGCGCCTCTTCCAACCCCCGCTCGAGGCTCTCGACGGCACGCGCCCTGCCGTTCTCGTCCTCCTGTCCGCCCTGCCGTGCCGACGCCGCATCCCGCCGGCGGACCTCTTCCTCCGCGATCTCGGCGACCACGGCGTGCAGCCGCGCTTCCTGTCCCGACACACGCGCCGCCAGCGCCTCGATCTCGCGGCCGGCATCGCCGATGCGGGACCCGAGGTCGCGGACCTGCTCCCGCCCCGAACGCAGGCGCTCCTCGATCCGATCGATCTCAAGGTCGAGGGCGTGGATCTCCTCCCGCCGCCGGCGCGCGGCGGATTCACCCTCCTCGAGCTGCAGCCGCAACCGTTCGAGGTCGGCCTCGTCGGCGGCCAGACCCGCCAGCGCCGCCACCTCCTCGGCCCGCAGCCCCTCCAGCGTCGACATGGTCATCCGGCGATCGTCGTCGAGGGCAAGCAGCCGCCGCCGCGCCAAGGACAGGCGTTTCTCCTTGAGCTGTTCGACGAGACGCTGGTAGCGCCGGGCCTTGCCCGCCTGCCTCCGGAGGGCATGGATCTGCTTGTCCACCTCCACCACGATGTCGTTGACGCGGAGAAGGTTGGCCTGTGCGGCCTCAAGTTTCACCTCGGCCTGCCGCCGCTTCGACTTGTAACCGAGGATCCCCGCGGCCTCCTCGAACATGGCCCGCCGGTCCTTCGGCCGGGCGGCCAGCACCTGGTCGATCTTTCCCTGTTCGATGGTGGAGTACAGGCGGGAGCCGATGTCGGTCTTGGCCAGCAGATCCTGGATGTCCTTCAACCGGCAGCGCGCGCCGTTGAGGATGTATTCGCTCTCCCCGGAGCGGTAGATCCGGCGCGTGATCACGACTACCTCGGGGATCTCCTCGATACCGGTGATCGTCAGCGGGGCCGGAGCCTCGCCGTCCGCCGCCGACGGGATCGGCACGGCGTGATCGTCGCCGTCGGACGTGGCTGCCGCTTCCGCCCGCAACCCGCCGTCATCGGCGTGGGCCTCGGAGTCCCCGGGCCCCGCGTCGTGTCCGTTCCCGTTGCCGCCCCCGTTGGTCCCCGACAGGATGTTCTTGAAGTGGAGGGAAACCTCGGCCATTCCGAGGGGCCTGCGGCCCTCGCTGCCGTTGAAGATCACGTCCTCCATCCGGTCGCTGCGCAGCGAGCTCGCCTTCTGCTCGCCGAGCACCCACGAGATGGCGTCGCCGATGTTGCTCTTGCCGCAGCCGTTTGGCCCGACGACCGCCGTGATGCCGTCCGGAAAATCGAACCGCGTCCGGCCGTAGAACGACTTGAACCCGAGAATCTCCATCCGGTCGAGCTTGAGAATGCGCGCCATCAATCTCCCGTGACGGAGATACGGAATGCCGCTGAAAGGCAGGTTATCTTAACATACGCCGCCTCGATCATCGGGCGAATTCACCCAGATGTTGGGCCCCGGCCGGCCAGGGACGCAGGATGTAGGGTGCCGCGGTCCGGCAGGAGTCCGGCGCGCTCCGCGGTCAATACTCCCGGAACAGGACGAAATCAGGCAGGGCTACTAGGGCGTCCCGCGCCGGGCACGGCTTGAACGATTGCAGCGCCGCCTGCGCGCCCCGGGCATAGCGGACCGCCACGTCGCGCGTTCGCTCCAGGGTCTTGCTGCGGCGCAGCAGGTCGATGATCTCCTCCCGGGAGATGGTCCTGAAATCGCGCTCCTCCAGGACCGTCTTCACCATGGCGCGCTCTTCCGGCGCATTTTTCTCGAGCAGGTAGATCAGCGGCAAGGTCAGCTTCCCCTCCTTGAGATCGGAGGCCACCGGCTTGCCGAGGACGCTTTCACTGGCGGTGAAATCGAGCAGGTCGTCGATGACCTGGAAGGCCATGCCCAGGTTCATGCCGTACTCGGCCAGCGCCTCGACTCTCTCCGGGGGCGCTTTGGAGAGCACGCCGGCCACGCGGCCGCAGCCCGAAAACAGACAGGCGGTCTTGCGGCGGACGATCTCGAGATGCTCCGCTTCGGTGATGTCGATGTCCGACCGGCGGCGGTCCGCCATCAGTTCTCCCTCGATCATCTTCAGCGTGATCTGCGCCAGGATCCTGATGATCTCGAGATCGTCGGCCGCCAGCGCCATGTTCATCGATTTGATGTACAGGTAGTCCCCCAGCAGCACGGTCAGGCCGTTGCCCCATCGGGCGTTCAGTGAGCCGCGCCCGCGCCGCAGCTCCGCCTCGTCGATGACGTCGTCGTGCACCAGCGTGGCGGTGTGGATGAACTCGAACACCGACGCGAACATCACGTCGCGATCGCCCGTGTAGCCGCACAGCTTCGCCGAAAGGAGAAGCAGGATCGGCCGCACCCGCTTGCCCCCCCCCTCGGCGATGTAGCGGCCCAGCTCGTCGATCACGCCCACTTCGGAGCGCAGATGGCGGCGGCATTCCTGCTCCACCTGCGCCAGCTTGTCGCCGACCAGGAGCATGATCTCGGGCAGCCCGGGAGGCCGCCCGCGGACGCCGCGCACGGCCGCGGGATGGGGCTGCGCCGCGCCGGCCCCGAGGCGCGGCCGCGCCGTCTTCACTCCCGAGGCGAGGTCGGTCATGGACCGTCCACCCGGACCGCGTCGGCCGGCTCGTCTTTCTTCCCCGAGTCATCACCGGCGTTCTTCGGGCCGCCCGGCAGCGTGCGTGTCTCGATGACCTTCGAGCCCTCGATTAGGTACGCGACGCCGGCGCGGCCGTAGGTCCACAGCTCGCGTCCGGAGCCTTCCGGCGAGC
>DAISWT010000091.1:0-9223 GCA_036826235.1 Acidobacteriota bacterium
GCTATCTTGCGATCACCCGTCCCTGGCCCGCGATGCTGCAGACCATCTACGGCGATCCCGAGCGGTACGTGAAGCAGTACTGGTCGAAATGGGACACGAAGACCTATTTTCCGGGGGATGGCGCCAAGCGCGACCGCCAGGGCTACCTGTGGCTTCTCGGACGCGTGGACGACGTGCTGAACGTGGCCGGGCACCGCATCGGGACCATGGAGGTCGAGAGCGCCCTGGTGGATCATCCCGCCGTGGCCGAGGCGGCCGTCGTGGGCAAGGCGCACGATCTCAAGGGCCAGGCCCTGGCCGCTTTCGTCACTCTGAAGGAAGGCGTCACGAGCGACGGAGACCTGGTGGATCAGCTGAAGGGCCACGTGGTGCGCAAAATCGGCGCCCTGGCACGGCCCGACGACATCGTGTTCACCGCCGAGCTGCCCAAGACCCGGTCCGGGAAGATCATGCGACGCCTGTTGAAGGACATCGCCGAGGGGCGGGCCCTGGGGGACACCACGACGCTGGCGGACCCGGCGGTGATCCAGGCCCTCAAGCAGAGGTATCAGGAAGACTGATCAGCCGACGATCTTCGCGGCCCTGTCCAGGTCGCTCACGACCATCACGACCACGGCCTTGCCCGCGGACTGCGTGATCCCGGTGTAGGCGTAATCGATATTGATCCCGGCCCCCGCGAGCCGGGCGCAGATGTCTCCCAGCGAGCCCGGCCGGTCGAGCATGTCCACGGTCAGACAGTCCTCGATCGAGGCGTAGAGGCCCACTTTCTGCAAAGCGTCCCTCCCCTTCGCAGGGTCCTCGGCGATGATCTTCGCCCGCCCTTCGAACACGGCGAGGGCGCGCATGTTCACTTTGGCCTCGCCGAGCGCCTGGGCGACCTGGGCCAGGGCTCCCGGCTTGTTGGCCAGCTGGACGGTCAGCTGTTTGTTTCGCGGCATGGCATTACCTCCTGAATAGCTTCCTGCTCAGCCACAGGAGCGGATCATAGCAGCGGTCCACGACCCGTTCCTTGAGCGGAATGATTCCATTGTCCGTGATCTGGATCTGCTCCGGGCAGACTTCGGTGCAGCAGCGCGTGATGTTGCAGAGACCGGACCCGAATTCCCTCCGGATCAGCGGGATGCGATCCACGGTGTCGAGCGGATGCATCTCGAGCGAGGCAAGGCGGATCATGAAGCGCGGCCCCACGAAGGCGTCCTTGCGCGACTGGTCGCGCAGCACGTGACAGACGTCCTGGCACAGGTAGCACTCGATGCACTTGCGGAACTCCTGGACCCTGTCCACGTCCCTCTGCATCATGCGATAGTCCTCGCCGGCGGGCCTGGGCGACGGCCTGAACGGCGGGATGCGCCTGTTCTGCTCGAAGTTCCAGGAGACGTCGGTCACCAGGTCCTTGATGACCGGAAAGGTCTTCATGGGCTGGACCGTGATGGTCTCGGCGGGCGCGTACTGGTTCATGCGCGTCATGCAGGCGAGCCGGGGCCGGCCGTTGATCTCCATGCTGCACGAGCCGCACTTGCCCGCCTTGCAGTTCCACCGGACGGCGAGGTCGTTCGCCAGCCTCGCCTGGACCCGGTGCAGCACATCCAGGACGACCATGCCGGCGTCGACGTCGATGCGGTACTCGACGAACCCGCCCCCCGCAGCGGTGCCCCTCCAGACTCGGACAAGACGCTCAGGCAGGTGCGGCCTCCAGGTCCTCGATGGCGGCGAAGGCGATGGCCGCGAGCTCCTTCGGGGGATCGGGTCGCGTGACGACCTCGGTCTCCATCCCCCCGTCCCGCCCCCGGCGAACGATGACGTTCACCTTCTGCCAGTCGTCGCGCTCGCCGGGGTAATCGACGCGCGTGTGCGCGCCGCGGCTCTCCTGACGCACCAGGGCGGCGCGCGTCACGGCCTCGGCGGTGATCAGAAGCGAGCGCAGGTCGAGGGCCTCGTGCCACGCGGCGTTGTACTGCGACGCCCCGGGCGCCTTCACGCCGGAGGCATCCGTCTTCAGACGCTCAAGCTCCTTGAGCGCCACCTTGAGATCCTCCTCCGACCGGACGATGCCCACGCAGCGCCCCATCACCTCCTGAAGGTCCTCGTGGACCGCGTAGGGGTTCGCACCGGCCTCGCGGTTCAGGATGGCGGTGGCCCGCCGCACGGCATCCGCGACCTGTCCCTCGTCAATCCGCGCCGGCGCTGCCAATCCCTTCAGGTACTGCGCCGCCCCGGTGCCCGCCAGCCGCCCGAAGACCAGGAGGTCCGAGAGCGAGTTGCCTCCCAGGCGGTTGGCGCCGTGCATCCCGGCGGCGGCCTCGCCGGCCGCGAACAGCCCCGGCAGCGTCGACATCTGCGTGTCGGAATCGACGCGCACGCCCCCCATGAAATAGTGCAGCGTCGGGCCGACCTCCATCGGCTCTCGAGTGATGTCCACCTCGGCCAGCTCCTTGAACTGATGGTACATGGATGGGAGCTTCCTCCTGATCACCCCGGGCGGCACCCGCGACGCGATGTCGAGGAACACGCCCCCGTGGGGCGACCCCCGCCCCTCGTTGACCTCGCGGACGATGGCGCGCGCCACGACGTCGCGCGTCAGGAGCTCCGGAGGCCGGCGCGCCGATTTGTCGCCGGCGAGCCAGCGGTTCGCCTCGTCCTCCGTCGCGGCGGTCTCCACGGCGAACCGTTCGGGAATGTAGCGGAACATGAAGCGCTCCTTCGCGCTGTTCAGGAGGACCCCGCCGTCGCCGCGCACCCCCTCGGTCACCAGGATGCCGCGCACCGAAGGCGGCCAGACCATCCCGGTCGGGTGGAACTGGGTGAATTCCAGGTCCATCAGCTCGGCGCCCGCCTCGTAGGCCATGGCGTAGCCGTCTCCGGTGTACTCCCATGAGTTCGAGGTGACCCTCCAGGCACGCCCACCCCCTCCGGTCGCGAGGACGATCGCACGGGTCTTGAACAGGACAAATCGCCCGGACTCCCGCCAGTAGCCCAGCACGCCCGCGGCGCGGCCGCCGTCCGTCAGCAGCTCCAGGGCGGTGCACTCCATGTAGATCCCGAACCCCTTGTGCACCGCATGGTCCTGCAGGGTGCGGATAATCTCCAGCCCGGTGCGGTCCCCCACATGCGCCAGGCGGGGGTACCTGTGCCCGCCGAAATTCCGCTGGCTGATCAGCCCGTCCCGGGTGCGGTCGAAGACCGCCCCCCATTCCTCCAGCTCGCGCACGCGGTCGGGCGCCTCCCGGGCGTGCAACTCCGCCATGCGCCACTGATTGAGAAACTTGCCGCCACGCATGGTGTCACGGAAGTGGATCTTCCAGCTGTCGCGGCGATCGACGTTGCCCAGCGCCGCCGCCACTCCCCCTTCGGCCATCACCGTGTGAGCCTTTCCCAGAAGCGATTTGCACATGAGACCGGTGCTCAGGCCGCGGGCGGAGCACTCGATGGCCGCGCGCAGCCCGGCCCCGCCCGCGCCGATGACCAGCACGTCGTGCTCGAACGTCTGGAGGTCGGACACGTCAAGCATCGCTAGCCCCAGGTGCTGAAGTCGTGGAGCAGACCCATCGAGAGCAGCCGCACGTACAGGTCGGAGAACGCCACCCAGAACAGACTGGCCCAGGCCCACTGCATGTGACGGGCGTTCAGGGCGGACGATCGGCTCCAGATCCCGTGCCGCAGGGCGCTCGATCCGTCGCACGAGAAGCAGTCCAGCCTCCCCCCGACGAGATGGCGGAAGGAATGGCAGCCGAACGTGTAGCCTGCGAGCAGGGTCGGGTTGATCAGGAGGACAATGCTCCCGACCCCGACCCCGGGACGGCCGTCGCGGAAGAACGAGCGGAAGGCGTCGTAATACAGGATGAAGATGAACAGGCTGGCGAAGTACAGCGCGTAGCGGTGCAGGTTCTGGACGAGGAGCAGGCCCGCCTCCCCGCGGTATTTTCCGCGGCGGATCCCGCCGACGGCGCACGCCGGCGGCATTGCGAAGAACGAGCGGTAGTAGGCCTTGCGATAGTAATAGCACGTCGCCCGGAACGCCAGGGGGAAGATCAGGATCAGGATCGCCGGGGACTCCGGCAGGATCGAGGGCCACCATGCCGGCCACCGGCCGAGCCAGGCGTGCTCCAGTGGAGCCGAGCCGGGCGCCGCCGGGTCCACGAACAGAAGCGGCGAGTAGAACGGAGACAGATACGATCCGGAAAAGTAGTACGACCCCTGGAAGGCGGCCCAGGTGGCGTACACCGCGAAGCCGCCCAGACCCAGGATGGTGAGGAGCGGTCCGATCCACCACCTGTCGGTTCGCGTCGTCGTCGCGAAGCCGACGACGTGGCCGCCGGTGCGCGCCAATTCGCCCATAATCGATCCTCCTCCCATCGCCAGCGGGCCGGAATTCTAACCTAGAAAGGTCCCGAGATCTTCGCAAGGCTTGCACCGGGGCATGGCCGGGCCCATCTTCCTGGGTGCGGGCCGGGGTGTTATACTGGCCTTTCCTGTGACCGGGCTCCCGGACGGGCCGCTGGCTGGGCCGGTCGAGTCGGTCACGGGGCGCTCCTTGATGGGCAGATGCCGGCCGAGGTGGCTGGCCCCAGGACGGAGAGCGCGAGGAGATTCGATGCCAAAATCGATGTTGGTCAACGTGACCGCGGAAGAGGAGAACCGCGTCGCAATCGTTGACGACGGTGTCCTCGACGTCTTCGAGATCGAAACCCTCAGCAAGGAACACCTGAAAGGCAACATCTTCAAAGTGATCGTCGAGGGCCTCAACCCCGCCCTCGAGGCGGCCTTCGTCAACTACGGCGGCGAGCGGGCCGGCTTCCTGCCGCTGGACGAGATCAACTTCAAGCTCTATCCGAGCCGGAACGGCGGCCCCGCCGGGAAGGGCCGCGGCGCTCGCATCACCCGCCATCTCGAGAAGGGGATGGAGGTGCTGGTGCAGGTGATTCGTGATTCCTTCGGAAACAAGCCTCCGACGATGAGTACCTACTACTCGCTGCCCGGGCGGTACCTCGTGCTGATGCCCGGCGCCGACGCGGCGGGCATCTCCCGAAAGATCGAGAGCGCGGAGCACCGGGAGCGCCTGCGCAAGATCCTCGATGAACTGACCGTGCCGTCCGGCTACGGCGTGATCGTCCGCACGGCCGGCATGGAAACCAGCACCAAGGAGCTGCAGGCGGACCTCGAGTCCCTGCTCGAGTTGTGGCGGACCATCGAGGGCGCCGCGCTTCAGGTCAAGGCCCCGGCCCTGGTCTTCCAGGAGCGCGACCTGGTGATCCGCACCATCCGGGACTATTTCACCACGGATATCGAGGAAGTCCTCATCGACGACGAGGCCGCCTTCCAGCGCGCCAAGAAGTTTTTCGAAGCGCACATGCCCGACAAGGCCCACGTGGTCCGGCTGTACACGGGCGACAGGCCGATCTTCACGAAGCACAACCTGGAAGATCAGATCGAGCGCATCTACAAGCGCACGGTGCAGCTCAAGTCGGGCGGCTCGATCTCCATCGACCAGACCGAGGCGCTGACGGCCATCGACGTCAACTCCGCCCGCTCGACCCGATCCGCGAGCAGCGAGGATACGGCGGCGCGCACCAACCTCGAAGCGGCCGAAGAGATCGCGCGCCAGCTCCGGCTGCGGGACATCGGCGGTCTCATCGTGATCGATTTCATCGATATGGAATCGAGCAAGCACATTCGCCAGGTCGAGCGCGCCTTCGCGGACGCGATGTCCCGGGACAAAGCGCGCTACGACGTCACGCGGATCAGCAAGCTGGGCCTGCTGGAGGTGTCGCGTCAGAGACTGAAATCGACCAAGGCTTCCTCGTCGTTCATGGAGTGCCCGACCTGCCAGGGGGACGGCACGATCCGCACGCCCGAAGCCGCGGCGCGCGCCGCGTTCCGGAAGATCCAGGCACGCGTCGTGCGCGGCGACATCTCCGGCGTGAAGGTCTTCCTGCCTCCGGAGGTCGCCCTGTACCTGCTGAATCAGAAGAGGGATGACCTGACCGGACTCGAGCAACGCTACAAGGTGGCGATCGAGGCGGTCCCCGAGGCGCGGCTGAAGGCGAGCCAGTTCGAGATCGAGGAGGTCCGCCGCGAGGAAACGGAGATCGGCCCGGTCGTAACGGCCGACACGGTCGACGAGGCGCTCGCCGCCGGGTCGCTGCAGCCGCTGGCCCGTCCGCCCGCCGAGCCTCAGGAGGCCGCGCCCCCGAAGGAAGCGCCGCAGGAAGCCGCCGAGGCGGCTCCGAAAGGACGCCGGCGCAGGCGTCGCCGCCGCGGCCGCGGCATCCTGCCGATGAGCGAGCCGGCGGCCCGCGCCGACGGTTCTTCGGAGCCCCTCTCGACCCCTGCGACCCCCCGCCGGGCCCCCAGACCGCCGGATAGGAACCGAGGCATGGATCAGGACGAGCCGCCGGTTTTCTCCGAGGGTCCTGAGGCGGACGACGCACAGGCCCCCGGACCGGCCGCCGCCCCCGCGATCGCGGGGCGCGTCCTGCCTCGTCTTTCCGAAATCCCCGGCGCCGAAGCCATGGTCCAGGGCGCGCACCGCCGGCGCCGGCGGCGGCGCCGGCGCCGCGGACGCGGCGGAGGCGGCATCGGATTGCAGGCGGTCGCCTCTCCACAGCCCTCGGCCCGCGGAGGGGGCGTCTGGGCGGCCCGCCCGGATCCTTCTCCCGTGCACGTCTCCGCTCCCGAGCCAGCTCCGGCCACGCCGTCCATCTACGGCGGACCTTCTGCCGAATCGGATCGGCCCTCACCTGCGCAGGACCCCGGGGTGGCGGAGAGCCCGGTCGAAGCGCCGGGAGAATCGAAGCCGAAGCGACGCTGGTGGCGCCGTTCGTTCAGCAGAGGCTGATTCCGGGAGGGCCTGTGGCGTTACGGCTGCTGCATTTCGAGGCCTGTCCCTTTTGCGAGAAAATCCGCCTGTCCCTGGCGCGGATGGGTCTGGCTTACGAGGGCGAGGCGATCGAACCGGACGACCGCCGACGGGTCGAGGAGGTTTCCGGACAGAGGCTCGTCCCGGTCCTCTGTGACGAGGACCGAATCATTCCCGATTCCACACGGATCCTCAGGTACCTGATCGCCCGCTATGGCGACAAGAACATGCTCCCCGCCGACCCGGCCGAGCAGGCGCTCGCCTGGATCGTCGAGGATTACGCCGACGAGGTCCTCGGCCCTCTCCTCCGATCGATTCTGGAGGCCAGGTCATCGTCCGGCGCGCAGCTGCAGCCGGCCGAACGCCGGGAGCTCGAGCGGCACCTCGAGACCCAGTACCGCAACCTCGAACAGCTGTTCTCGCAGAGGAATTTCGTGTTCGGCGGCGCACCGGGGCTGGCGGACATCGCCCTCTACGCCTTCCTGAGCCGCCTGGTCCAGGACGGCCAGCGCGAGATCTCGGCCGGCTTCCCCCACCTGAAGGCCTGGTACGGCCGCATGGAAGCGCTCTGATCAGGCCGCCAGCAGGACCTGGAAGAACCCGTCGATCGCGTCGATAAACTCGGACACGGAGGTCAGGCTGTTGATCTTCTGGCGCAGAATCCTGCCATCCGGCAGACCGTGGGTGTACCAGCCGGTGAACGTGCGGATCTTGTGTAGGGCGAGACGCTCCTCCTCCCGCTCGCGCAGCAGGGAAAAATGGAAGAGGATGCGATCGCGCCGTTCCTCGATCGTCGGCTCCGGCGGCGCGGCTCCCGAGAGCCCGGCCGCGATCTGCCTGAAGATCCACGGATTCTTGACCGCCGCACGGCCGATCATGACCCCGTCGCAGCCGGTCTCCCGCACCAGCGCCCAGGCGTCCGCCGGGGTCTCGACGTCGCCGTTGCCGCTCACCGGAATCGACACGGCCTCTTTCAGGCGCCGAACGCGCTGCCAGTCGGCCCTACCGGCAAACATCTGCCTGGCCGTGCGGGCGTGCAGGGCGACCCCGTCCACTCCTTCCCCTTCGCAGATCCTGCCCAGTTCGAGAAAGTTCGTCCGCGTCTCGTCCAGACCGACTCGGAACTTGACGGTGAGCGGGATCGTGACGCTCCTGCGCACCGTCCGGATGATGTCGCGGGCGAGGCCCAGATCACCCATGAGGGCGGCGCCGGCGCATCCTTTCAGGACCTTGTTGGCGGGACAACCCATGTTGATGTCGACGATATCCGCTCCCAGCGCCTGAACGAACTCCGCGGCCTCGGCCATCCTTCCCGGCTGGCTGCCATAGATCTGAATCGCCAGCGGCCGCTCCTCCTCGGAAAACTGCATCATGTGCCGCGTCTTCTCGCTGCCGCGGGTGAGGGCCTCCGAGGAGATGAACTCCATCGTGACCAGGCCGACACCGCCGATGCGCTTCAGGATGAGCCGGAAATACTGGTCGGTGATCCCGGCCATGGGGGCCAGGATGAGGGGTGGGTCGATCGCGACACGGCCGAGGCGCATTATGGACGGTATTCTCGCACGGAGGGAGGCGGGGCTTCCCACAAAAATCGAGCGCCCCGTCCCGTCTCAGCCAGGGGCGCTCTCCGTCTGTCAGGACCGCGCGAATGCACGCGCGGAACCGCCCGCTTCGATCAGGGAAGCGGCTCGTCGGGGCTCGGCTTGTTGATCACCATGCAGGCCTTGGCGCAGGAGCTGGCCCCTCCACCCAGGTCCTTGCAGCACGCCATGCAGGCGCCGTGATTCTGCTCCTGGAAGCAGGTGTCGACATCCGAGGGGAGCTCGTGCCGGCCCACGGCCGCATTCCGGGAGGAGGACTGGGAGGCGAGCGCCGCCCGGAACTTGGTCACCAGGACATCCGCCCGCTCCTGCGTCAGGGCGCGTCCCGGATTCGACGTGGACGCCCCCACGCCAACGCTCTTCAGGAGCGCCACTGCGGCCGCCTCGGTGAGCGGCGCATCGGGCCGCCGACCGAGACTGATCCCATCCAGCTCAAGCGCGGTCCGGGGATCGCCGGACGCGGCCGCCGCGCCCGCAAGGTCATGGGCCAGCGATCTGACCGTTACTGGAGTGACGGCTCTCTCCGGACCGGCGAACGCTGGTGCCGTTGCGACTATGGCGGTCAGGGCCATGGTCATCGGTATTCGGCCTCTCCTGAAACTCATGATCATTAAGCCTCCGTCGTCTCTGCTTGGAAGGAACGCGGGACTACCTCGTGCGGCTGCCTACCATGTACGGCGATTCTCCAGGAAAGTCAACGCATTTTGCCCCCCCGCGATCATGACCTGCCGTTAAACCTTAGTACGCGGGCTCCGGTTTCCGGCTG
>DAISWT010000092.1:0-9176 GCA_036826235.1 Acidobacteriota bacterium
GGTTGGTATCGCCGGCGAGGCAGGCGACGATGTCGGCATCGCCCGATTGCACCGCGCGCGCGGCGCGGCGCAGCGCCACGACGCCGCTCGCGCCGCCGAGCGGCACGTGGTCGAGCCAGCGCGGCGAGAGGCCGAGATGCTGGGTCAGGCCGATGGCGCTGTCCGGCGCCATGGTGAAGCTGGAGACCGACAGGCCGTCGATGGGCAAGTCGCACATCGATCTGGACATCGTCCTGTTCGGCGAGCAGACGGTCAAGAGAGTGTGGGGAGAAGACCAGGACTAGCCATCCTGGCCGGTTTCCCGGAAGGCGGGGACGCGCGTGCCGGCCAGAAAGGGCCGCGGGGCGGTCAGCAACATCGAGGGGCGGTTCGAGAAGCGCCGGGTCGCTCCGATCGAGGACGGCCGGCCTGAAGGCGATGAAGACGACGCCCCGCCGCGTCTTACCACCACCGTCATCCCCGAGAAGACGCGCACCATCCTGGCCCGCAACGACTCGCCCGACATCTCCTTCGACCGCTCGATCAATCCGTACAAAGGGTGCGAGCACGGCTGCGTCTACTGCTTCGCGCGGCCGACGCACTCGTACCTCGACCTGTCGCCGAGGCTCGATTTCGAGACGAAGATCTTCTCCAAGCCGGACGCGGCCCGGCTGCTGCGCGAGGAGCTGCGCCGACCCGGCTACCGCTGCGAGGTGATCGCGCTGGGAACCAACACCGACCCGTACCAGCCCGCCGAGCGCGATCTGAAGATCACCCGCAGTCTCCTCGAAGTGCTGCAAGAGCACCGCCACCCGGTCGGGATCATCACCAAGTCGAGCCTGGTCCTGCGCGATCTCGACCTCCTCGCTCCGATGGCCGAGGAGCGGCTGGCGTCGGTGTTCGTGTCGATCACCACGCTCGACCGCGGGCTGGCGCGCACCATGGAGCCGCGGGCCGCCTCCCCCGACCGGCGGCTCGCGACGCTTCGCGCCCTGAGCGACGCGGGGGTCCAGGCGGGCGTGCTGTCGTCGCCGATGATCCCGGGGTTGAACGACTCCGAGCTCGAGCGCATCCTGGAGGCCGCCGCCGCGGCCGGCGCGCGCTCGGCCGGGTACGTCGTGCTCCGGCTGCCGCACGAGCTGAAGCAGCTGTTCACCGAGTGGCTGGAGACGCACTACCCCTTGAAGGCGAAACACGTCCTCAACCTGGTGCGCGAAACGCACGGCGGCAAGCTGTACGACAGCGATTTCGGGACGAGGATGAAGGGAACGGGACCCTACGCCGAGTTGCTGCGCCGCCGCTTCGAGACCGCCTGCCGGCGCTTCGGACTGTCGCGGGGCCCGGCGCCGCTCGATACCACCCGGTTCCGGGTGCCGCCCCGCGCGGGCGATCAGCTCGGTCTGTTCGGACCTTGATCGTTACCCGGCAGCTGGCGGCCGGGCATTGAAGGGTTCGGGGAGAGCGGCGAGGTGGTGCCGGTCCCGCGGAGCAGCGAGCCAAGATTCCAGGCCACCAGACGCCAGCCGCCGTTCGCCCCGTCCGAGATCAGCATCACCAAGTCGTTCACGCCGTCGCCGTCGAGGTCGGTCAGGACCGGCCGCGAGGCGGCGAGCATGCCGTCGGCATCGAACGGGAAGCCGCGCAGAGGATTGCCCGTGGCGCGCAGCCCGAAGACCCGCATATAGGAGTTTCCCGCGTATTGGCTGCTCCAGACCTGCATGAGGTCGGGTCGCCGGTCGCCGTTGAGGTCGGCGACGACCCACGGAGAGGTGGACACGGACTGGGTGCGCACGAAGTCCCGGTGCACGATGACCGGGAAGCCCGGCGGGGAGTTGCCGGCGGCATCGAACCCCAGGAGCTGGCCGCCGTCCTGCTGCAGGATCTCCGGCAGGCCATCGCCGTCCAGGTCGGCCAGCACCGCCCCCCAGGAAGCACCGAGCCGGAGCTGGCGGGGCCAGCCCGGGCGGCTCGACCCATCGGGGCGGATGACGTGCAGGGCGGCCGGAATGAGCGCCCCGCCGGCCGTCGGCTCGGGGACCGGCTCGGTGGAGTCGCCGTAGAAGGGCATGGTCGCCTGCACCAGCTCCAGCCGGCCGTCACCGTCCAGATCGGCCGCCGCCGGGGCGTCGCGGTCGATGATCTCCGGCAGCCAAACCGGGAACCCCGGGAGAAGCCGCCCGTCACCCGACACCGCCGCCAGCCGCGGGCCGAGCCCCGACTCGACGAACACCAGGTCCCGGTGGTGATCACCCTCCAGATCGACTGTCAGCAGGTCGGCGCCGATCTCTCGGACTCGTCCGTTGTTGTCGGGCCCCAGACGCACCGGCCAGCCCGGCAGCGGCCTGCCCTGGCGGTCAAATGCCAGGATGAGGCCGTGGTTCATGGCCCGGATGACGTCCAGGTTTCCATCCCCGTCCAGGTCGGCCAGGAGGGTCGGCACGCCGGAGCAGGAGTAGTAGTCGCTGCCGGTGTCGCGCAGCTCGATCGGCCAGCCGGGCAGGTCGGTGCCGTCGCTGCGCATGGCGTACAGGAAGTTGCGCCGCATCGGAACTCCCGAGACGACGCAGGTCACAATGTCCGGAGAACCGTCGCCGTCCAGATCGCCCACGCCGGCATCACCCATCGGGAAGGCCGGCTGGGTCAGGGTCTCGAAGGTCCGCGGCCAGCCGGGAATGCGACTGCCGTCGGGATGGAACACCACGACCTGACCGTTCGGCACCGAAACCACCAGCTCGTGCCGGCCGTCCCCGTTCAGATCGGCCGCCACGACCGACCCCTGTCGGGGACGGAAATCGACCGTGCGCCAGAACGGGATGGGGAAGCCTGCAGCGAAGGCTGGGGCCTTCGGCACGGACCCCTGCAGTTTGGTGTCCACCGGGACGGCCGACGGGGGTCGGCCGGCTGGCAGGAGCAGGACTCCCAGGCCCAGAGTGGCGATGGCGATGAGGGCTTGAAGGTGAGGCCTGACCCGATGCGGCGAGACATGAAACATCGGCGTCCTCTCGAGACTGAGACTTCCATATACCTCGGTATGGACCTCTTGGCAATCAAAAAGTGCTTTGAAGCCCGGGTCGGGATCGGGTTAAATCCCCCCTGCCATGATGGATCGAGCACCGGAGACGGACATCTCGGGAGCGGTGCGGGTGCGCTTCGCTCCCAGCCCGACCGGGTTCTTGCACGTCGGGGGGGCCCGGACCGCCCTGTTCAACTGGCTGTTTGCGAAGCGGCATGGTGGCACCTTCATCCTCAGGATCGAGGACACCGACACCGAGCGCTCCACCGAACAGAGCGTCCGGACCATCCTCGAGGGGCTGGAGTGGCTGCAGATCAGTTGGGACGAGGGGCCGCACTTCCAGTCCCGCAACGTCGAGGCCCACCGCCGGCTGGCCCTCCGCCTGCGCGACGACGGGAAGGCCTACCCCTGCTTCTGCTCGCCGGCCGAGCTCGAGACCCGGCGTCAGGCGGCCGAGTCGGCGGGCGTCGCCTGGAAATACGATCGGACCTGCCTCCGGCTGACGCCGGAGGAGATCGACCGGCGCCAGACGGCGGGGGAGCCGGCGGCGCTGCGGTTCCGTGTCCCGGACGGAGAGATCGCCTGGAACGACCTGGTGCACGGGCCGACCACCTTCGATGCCGCCGTGATCGAGGACTTCGTCCTGCTCCGGTCGAACGGCTCGCCGACTTACAATCTGTCGTGCGTGTCCGACGACGTCACCATGCGCGTCACGCACGTGATCCGCGGCGACGACCACATCAGCAACACACCGAAGCAGCTTCTCCTGTACCGGGCGGCCGGTGCGACGCCGCCCCGCTTCGCCCACCTGCCGCTCATCCTCGGTCCCGACAAGAAGCGACTGAGCAAGCGACACGGCGCCGTCTCGGTCACGGAGTACCGCGACAAAGGGTATCTGCCGGAGGCGATGTTCAACTTTCTGGCCCTGCTGGGCTGGTCCCCGGGAGACGGACGCGAGAAGATGACGCGTGCCGAGATGATCGCCGCCTTTCGGCTGGAGGACATCAACAAGAAGGGTGCGGTCTTCGACGAGCAGAAGCTGGAGTGGCTGAACAGCCGGTACATCAACGACCTGCCGCCCGAAGCGATCGTCGCGCTGATCCGCGGCGACCTGCGCGCCGCCGGGCTGCTGAGCCCCGACATCGACGACGGTGGAACGCGCAGAGTCTGGTTCCTGCGCGTCATCGAGACGCTCAAGGCACGCTCGAAGCGTCTGCCCGACTTCGTGCGTGACGCGCGCCCATTTCTGACGGACGACTTCGAGTACCAGCCCGAAGCGATCGAGAAGCACCTCGGCGGAGGCGGGAAGCCGTGCGGCAAGGCGGGGCTCGCCGAGAAAGTGCGGGCGCTGCAGGGCGCGCTCGCGACCGTCGAACCGTTCACCGCGGAGGAGACCGAGAAGGCGCTGCGCGCCCTCGCCGAATCGCGCGGCGACAAGGCGGCGGACTACATCCACCCCCTGCGCGTCGCCCTGGTCGGCTCCGCCGTCAGTCCCGGCGTGTTTGCCGTCCTGGTTCTGATCGGGAGGGAACGTGCCGTGCGGCGCCTCGAGCGCCTGATCGCGTTCCTGGAGACCCCCGCGCCGAAATAGTCCTGTGGGCTTCCTTGATGCGGGCGGAGACGGCCGCCCACTTCAGCCCGTTGTCGAGGCGCACGCCGACCCATCCCTGCGACCCGACGTAAGGTGGCACGAAGAAATGCTGCGGAGCGGACGCGACCAGCGCGTCCTGGGCGCCGGGTGGCGCGCTGCACCAGATCGCGAGCCGGCCGTCCTCATGGTGATTGTCCACAAACATCACGAACAGCCTGCCGCAGGTGCGGAACGTCGGCGCCCCCCAGGCCTCCTTCTCGATCGTGTCCGGAAGGGCCAGGCAGGCGCGCCGGACGCGCGCGCGCGCGGCGCGTCGCCGCAGGGCCGTGATGCTGGAGGTTCGTTTCTTCATGCGCTCGTGTCCGGATGAGGGATTATACGCCGGCCCGCGGGAGGAATGTGATTTCGGGCACTGACGATTGACAAGAACGTCACCTACGCCAACGTGCACGGCAGCAAGCAACCGAGCCAGGAGATCCGCGGTCAGATCAGCGACGATGACTAGGGTGTGATCGTTTCCAGTTGCAGCCTACGGCGCAGGGCGAGGACGACGAGGACGGCGGTGAGCGCCTGCGGCGCCCCGCTGAGAACCGCGAGCAGCCTCGGGTCGATCGGCCAGTCCATCGGCCAGTAAATGTTGAGGGTGACCCATGTGAGAATAACCGCATAGAGCGTCCTCGTGGTCGGAGCGTAGGTCGCGGCCAGGAGCGTGAGCAGCCAGAGCGATGGGACCGCGGCGTAGGCCTGCGGCAGGAATGGGCTGCGCAGGGTCGCCAGGATCAGGATCGCCATCCACACCAGCGGCTTCTCGTCACGACGCAGGTTGCGCAGGCCGGCGAGGACCGTCACGGCGAGGGCGATTGACGTGTAGATCCACCCCACGATCTTCGATGCGCCGAAGGACATGCCCGGGACGCCGAAAAGCTTCGCCTTGAACGCGAGTCCGGGTATCGAGAAGTTGATAGCCATCGCGGCGGGATTCCGGAAGGCCGGGAAGGCCTCCCCCCCGAGGAGCGCGGGAAAACGGTCGAGGAAAGCCGCGTACGGTCCCCATCCAATGTCCAGGAAGGTCAGAACCAGGAATACGACCGCAAACGCTGCCGTCCATGCCAGGGCGCGCCACTGGCGGCGCACCAGCAGGTACAGTACCAGCAGGCCCGGGTACAGCTTGCTCAGCGTCACGAACGCCAGGATCGCGCCCCCCGCCGCCCAGCGCCGCCACTCGAAGAGCGCCATCGCGAGAATCACCGCGGCGATCACCATGCCCTGGACATTTCCCTTCTGGAGCGTGCTGGTCATCGGCAGCGACATCCACACCAGCGGTGAAAGAAGAAGCGCGCGCGTTCCGGCGGCCGGACTCATGAAGCGCGCCACGACCAGGAGCGCGAACAGGAAGACTCCGCCCGACAGGCCGAACCACAGCATGCGGAGCCGCATGAAGTCCGGAGTCAGGTGCATCAGCGCGCGCGGCAGGAGCAGGAACGGCGGCGGGTATTCGAAGACGTCGATCTTGAAAGGGCCGATCATGCGCGCCTTGCGGGGCGTATTCGGGTCGTCATCGGGCATCGTGAAGAGCGCATCGTCGTAGATGTCGGGCGATGTGGACGCCGCTTGCGCGCTGACGAAGTAGGCGGACAGGCACGAGTGCTGGATCTCCCACCTGCTGGAGGGTATGGACGAGTACGCGACCTGCGACGGATCGACCATGAAGACGGCGAGACGGGCGATCTGGACGAGCGCCAGCAGCGTCACCAGCCCGGAGATGATCGCGAGCGGACGGGAGCAGGCGGTTGCATCGAGCGCGACGATCGGGCGTTTGAGGCCCAGCAGGACGACCAGACCCCCCGCAAGCATGGCGATCAGGATCGCTGCGAGCCGCGATTCGATCAGCGCGGCCCCCGCGGCGAAGGCGAAGATCCCGCAAGCGACACCCAGGGACAAAGAGACGAGCACCGACAAGCGCGAATTCACCATGGATCTCCCGCGCGATTGTGACTTGTGGGTGGACCGTCCGAAAATCAGGGCGGAATTATACGCTGTTCCGAATCGACACCGCTGAAGTGGCTATACGCCCGGCGCGCCACGGAGATCCATCTGCTCGGCCTCGCGTTTGAGCCCCCACAACCGACGGCGGATGTCCCTGCCAAACACCCAGGCAATAACGGGATTGACCAGCCACCACAGTCCGCGCCACCGCGTCTCGAACTGATACCGGAAGGTCACTTCCGTCGAGCCGCCGGCGTGCGGCTGAAACTGCCAGCTTCCGGCGAACTGACGGAAAATGAATGGCCCCCGCACCATCTTCATCGCCACCAGCTGCGGACGATTCAGCGTCAGATACTCGGCCACCATCGTCAGACCGGTCCACGCCCTGACCGAGACACGCACGCCAACGGCCGCTTCATCGGCACCATCGAGGAAGCGCATCTCGCGCAGAAACGGATCCCACTTCAAGCGTAGACCGTAGTCCTGAGCGAGATCAAACAGCGCGTCCCGGGGCGCGTTGATGAGAAGAGAGCGTTCCACGACCGGCATGATGAAGGCTCCGACGGAGTCGCCTGGACTGCCCTAGGGGACGCTCTTCAAGAGGGCGGAATTGAAAATCGCCGCGGGAGAAATCACCGGCTCCTGCAGCGGCACCCGGTCCCCAAAGCGCTCGCGAAGCTTCTGCTGCACCACGTCGCTCGACAGATCGAAGGTCGACAGGGCAACCGGTTCTCCGATGCGCAGCCCCAGGCCCCGCCGGTATGCCTTCCAGACCAGCTCCGAGCAGTAGATGCGCTCGTCGGACCACTCGAAATACGGATCGTAGGGTCTGCCGCGAAAACTGAGGGCGGCGCGCTGCAGCCGCTCCACGTTGACCTGACCGGAGAGGTAGCCGCTGTCCTTGAGCCGCTTCACGACGTACCGGCCATCACGTCCCTTGCGAACCCATTCGGTCAACGGGGTCAGCCGCACCTGTGCCACCGCCTCGAGGACGTAGGGCCGGCCGTCGCGGTACAGCACCAGACCCATGTGGCTATAAGGGGAGTGCGTCGCGGCCTGGATCGCCCGGCTCTGCGGCGACTCAGAAGTCTGGAACACGATGTCCCCAGGCCGGGGGCGCTCCCGGGGGTTCGCCGCCGCGACGCACGCGCAGGCGAGAGCAAGAATCCAAGGCATCGCCCGATTCGAGGTGATCGCGCGCGATCCTACGTTCACATTCTTCCTGTTCGCATGGGATTCCGGCACAGCTCGAGAGCCTAGCCCCTTGCGTCCGACCATGGTCCGTCGCCGCATCATACGCAAGATCCCGCGCCCGCGCGTGCTCAAGCAGACCGTTCGCAACCTTTGTCCTTATGTCCGTTCTCGGCTCCGGCAAGAAGGCGGCTGGTTGACACTCCGGCGGACGATCACTAAAATTTGCGCGGCTTTCCGGGATCGTCTAACGGTAGGACACATGGCTCTGGACCATGGTATCGGGGTTCGAATCCCTGTCCCGGAACCAGGTGGCGCTATCGTCTAGGGGTTAGGACGGATGGTTCTCAGCCATCAGACCGGGGTTCGAATCCCCGTAGCGCTACCACCTCTTCTCCCTCTCCGGCGTCGTTCCTGAGACAAGTCCGAGTGTCGCGCCGGCCGGCGGTCACGCTGACGTCGTGCATCATCGTTCTGGCTGCGGGGATCGCGGCGGGGTGCGGGGCGCCGTCGGCCGAGCGTGCCACGGGCGACGTGGCGAAGGCGGTCGAGGCGTCGCTCGCGGGAGGGACGGAGCGCTTCGACCACGCGGCGTGGGGGGCGCTGCTGGAGCGCGGTACCAGGGGCGGTCTGGTGGACTACCGGTACATGCAGGAGCACCACGCCGCGCTGGACTCCTATTTGAACGGCGTCGCCGCGGCACGGCTGGACCGGCTGGCCGCGACACAACTGGAGGCGCTCCTGATCGATGCGTACAACGCGTATACCGTGCAGTCGATCCTCGACCATCCGGACGTGTCGTCGATCCGCAGGATCCCGGGTGTCTGGACCGAGACGAGGCACAGGGTCGGCGGCTTCGACCTGACGCTGGACGACATCGAGCACCGACTGCTGCGGCCGTTCTTCCGCGATCCGCGCCTGCATTTCGCGCTGAACTGCGCCTCGCGCTCGTGCGCGCCGCTGCCGCCCTGGGCCTACGACGGCAATCGGATCGAGGAGCAGCTCGAAGAGAGGGCCCGGTCGTTTCTTTCGGACCAGAAGAACGTGCGGATCGAGGGAGCCAGGCTGCTGGTATCCAAGTACTTCGACTGGTATGGCGGCGACTTCACGGCGCCGGGCTGGAAGAAGGCGGCGCCGTCGATCGGGTCGTTCATCGCCGGCTACGCCGCTCCCGACCCGAAGGCGTTCATCGAGCGGCAGGGCGGCAAGCCGCCGATCGTCTTCATGGAGTACGACTGGTCGCTGAACGCCGTGGTGCCGTCAGTCTCTCATCAGGCGCGTGACGAGCAGAAGCTCGGCGCAGGTCTTCTCGACCTGGGCCGCCTTCTTCGGGTCGACCAGCTTTCCCGACGCGTCGAACGCCTCGCCCGCGCGGATGATCTGCACGGTCGCGGGCAGGATGAGAACACCGAGGGC
>DAISWT010000093.1:0-456 GCA_036826235.1 Acidobacteriota bacterium
GGAGGCCCGGACGCTCCGCGACGCGCTCATGGCTTCGCCGCGTCGGCCGCGGGCGCCGGCACCAGAGTCACGACGGTGCGGTTGTCGGGTGTCAGGTAGCGCGCCGCCACCTTCTGCAGATCCGGCCCGGTCACCGCCTCGTAGTTCTTCAGGACGGAGAACAGGCGGGCGTAGCCACCGAAATAAGCCTCGAACATCCCGAGCTGTTCGGCTTTGCCGGCGTTGGTCTTCAGAGCCTTGACCTGCGTGGTGGTGCGGATGTTCTTCGCCTTCTGGAGGGAAGCGGCCCCGACGTCCAGGCGCGCCAGCGCGTCGACCTCGGCGCTCAGCGCCGCCTCCAGGACTTCGACGCTGGTGCCCGGCTTGGTCTCCGCGTAGATGAAGAACAGCGAGGGATCCAATCTCCAGGCGTTCACGACCTGCACGCGCGTCGCCAGCTCCTTCTCGTACACCAGG
>DAISWT010000093.1:521-9165 GCA_036826235.1 Acidobacteriota bacterium
CACCTCCTCGGACGACGTGGAGGGGACGTGGTACGCGAAGGCGAGCGCCGGCAGCTGGGCGGGGCGCTTGAGGATGGCCCGCCGCTCTCCCTGCTGATCGGGCTCGTCGCGGACGACCGGTGGCGGGGCCGGCTGGGTCGGGATCGATCCGTACGCCTTGCTGATCAGGCCGATGGCGCGCTCCGGCTTGAAGTCGCCCACCAGGACGACGGTGGCGTTGTTCGGCGCGTAGTGGCTGCGGAAATAATCCTCGCAATCCCTCGAGGTGACGGCGTCGAGGTCCGGCATCCAGCCGACCACCGGCCACTGGTACGGATGAGCCAGATAGGCGGTGGCCTGCAGCAGCTCGAACATCGATCCTTCGATGTCGTTGTCGGCGCGCAGGCGGCGCTCCTCCTTCACGACGTCCCTCTCATGCGCCAGGATCTCCTCGGTGGTCGCCAGACCCGCCATGCGGTCCGCCTCCAGGTCCACCACCATGTCCAGGGCCTCCGAGGGGAAGTCCTCGTAGTAGACCGTCAGATCCTCCATCGTGAAGGCGTTGCTGCGGCCACCCTTCGATTCGAGCATCTTGTCGAAGACTCCCTGACCGTACTTCTTCGTTCCGTTGAACATCATGTGCTCAAACAGGTGCGAGATCCCGGTCCGCCCGGGTCTCTCATCGCGCGAGCCGACCCGGAAGAAGGTGTAGTAGCTCATGGCCGGGACCGCATGGTCCTCGAGGGTCAGGACCTTCAGCCCGTTGTCGAGGCGGTACGGGATCACGTTGAAGCGGATTTCCTGCGCGAGGAGGGGCGCCGTCCGGAACGCGAGGAGGACGGCCAGCGCGGCGGTGCAGCGGAGCAATCGCGTCATCGGCACCTCACGGGAAATCCCTCCGGCAACCGCCACCGGTCGATGGGGGCGATTCAGGGCGCCGGATTATAGCAATGTTCGTCCGCCGGCGGACGCGTCATGCGCTGCCCGCCCACCGCGCCGGATGCGCCCCGGGTGCAGACCGCGCTTGCCGGGCCTTCCCCGTGCCGGTATACTCCCCGCTCGACGCATGAGTGGGAGGCCGTTTGTCTCGATGTCGCCGTCCTGGACACGCCGGAGGCCGCTGACGCCTCCCGACTCCGGCGCGCCCGTCGCCCGTCTCGCCGTCGCCCTCGCCGCCCTCCTGCTGGTCGCGGCGTCCGCGCCGGCCTGCGGCCGATCGAAGAACGAGAACCGCATCAAGCCGATCGTGGCCACTCTCACCATTCAGAATCCTTATCAAGGAGCGCCCGACCCGGCAGTGTATCTCTTCAAGGACCCGAAGGACTCCAGGTTCCCGGATCTGGAAACGGTGGAAGTAAGGTTGCGTGCGACTTCGCCGGTCTCCTTCGACGCCTTCACTCTGGAGTTCACTTACAACTTCCTGGTCATTCAGGTCGGCGACGTCTTCGATGTGAACCCTGCCGTCCTCGGCGACTGCAACGGCGGCTCGAGCTGCCAGCCTCTGTGTCAGACGAACGCCGCGGCCGCCAATAGTGGTTTGACGGTTGATAACCAGGGGATGGCTCATTTCCTGATGGGCGTGGCCGCCACGTCCGCCTGCCCGCCGGCGAAAACCGGAAGGTGTAGCCAGACAAAGACCACGCCCTGCGTGCTGGATACGGACTGCCCGACGGGTGAGACATGCATTGCCGTCCCCGATACCACGCTCGTGACCCTCGCCTTCATCGCCGCCACCGTCATCGATCCCTCCGGCACTCCAATCAAACTGATCTCGGGCGCGAGGCACGGGGATTGTGAGATACTGAACGCGCTGGCCGACCAGGGGATCCCGTGCGTGGGCGGAGACGCCACGATGACGACGAGCCGCTAGGGATCCCGGAATCGTAATCGTCTGACTCCCCGGCAGACCTTCGTCACGGAGGCGCGGATGGAAGACAAGGTCGTGGCGCATTTCAAGGATGGCAGGACCCAGCGGGGCTACACGCAGGATTTCCGCCCGGATGCCGAGTTGTTCCACCTCCTGCCGAGCGAGGGCGGAGGCATCCCGACGACGATCCGGCTGGACGACCTCAAGGCGCTGTTCTACGTGAAGGACTACGGGTCGGCCCGCCGCCAGGTCGACCGGGCCAAACGCTTCGGAAGCCAGGCGACTCCCGGCCAGCGGACCATCATCGAGTTCAGGGATGGCGAGAAGATCTGGGGCTTCACGGAGGAGTACTCCGCCAACAGCCGGGGCTTCTACTTCATGCCGGCGGACCCGCAGGAGAACAACACCCGGATCTTCATCGTCAATTCGTCGGTCAAGCAGATCCAGTTCCAGGACTGAGAGGGGGACCCATGAGCGCCGGTGCGTTGTATCCGCGTCCCACACTGCGCTTCGCCGCGCTTCTCCTTTTGGCCGCCGGGGCGGCCCTCACGGTGGCCGGAGCCGACACCAACTCCGGCCGCTACAAGTTCGAGGGGAACAAATGGCTGGCGCTCGACCTGGCGGTCGGCGACGTGCGCGCGGAGACCATCCGGTTCGAGTGGCCGGCCACCCTCATGCGTCTGAAGGCGGGCTACAAGGCGACCGTCAAGGTGGTCAACGGGTCGTCCGCCCAGGCGCGCGTCGGGATCGCGGTCGCCATCTACGACAAGGACAGCAAGCTGATCGGCGCCGGCACCACCGGAACCACCCTGGGGACCATCGATCCAGGGGATAACAGCCAGTTCACGATTGATTTCAAGGACGTCACCGTCCGCCTCGAGCAGGCCGATCAGTTCCACATCGCCCTGGAGACCCGCTAGCATGGAGGTGAACCGATGACCGATCGCAATCGCGCGCTGCGCCTCCTGGCCGGCGCCGCAGGCGGCTCCGCCGCCCTGGCGCTGTGCCTGTCGCTGTCCGTGGTCACGGCCGGCGCCGCCGTCTTCTATGACGCCACCGTCCGGCTGAATCTGGGCGACGATGATCGCATCTTCCTGAACGTCACGAACGATTACTTCGCACCCCCCCCGGCCGTGGCGGCCACGATCGTCGAGCGCTGCCCGTCACCCGTGGACGACTACCCGGTGATCATGCTGCTGGCGCGGGCCTCTCGAAGACCGCCCGAGGAGATCCTCAAGCTCCGGCTCGACTATCTTCGCTGGTCGGACATCATGGTCCGTCTGAACGTTTCTCCCGCCATCCTGTTTGTCGGCCTCGATCGCGATCCCGGTCCACCTTACGGCAAGGCCTGGGGCTACTGGCGCCGTCACCCGCGGGGCGAGAGCTTCGAGATCCGCGACCGCGACGTCGTGGAGCTGGCCAAGCTTCAGGTGGCCGCCGGCTACCATCACGTCAGCCCGTACACCATCATCGGGGAGAGGACGCGGGGCGTGAAGGTCGAGCAGTACGTCGCGGAGAAGAACCGCGGGCGCTACGCCCGGCAGGAGAAGGCCGCCAGGGAGAATCCCCGGGACGAGAGTCACGGCAAGGGCAAGGGACACCCCAAGGAGCACGGTCCGCACGGCCATCCGCACGACCACGACTGAGGCGCGCGACACCCGCCAGCTTGAGCCGCGGCGCGCTTTGACAGGCCGCCGAGGCATCCCCTATGATGCGCGGGTCGTCCACGACAGGGGTGCCTCGTGTCCAGGCTGCAGGTATGCGCATCGGCCCTCGACCTGATCGGCGAGACGCCGATTCTGCACCTGCGCTCCTTCGATCGTCCCCGCGCCGCGTCGATCTTCGCCAAGCTGGAGTTCCTGAATCCGGGTGGCAGCGTCAAGGACCGGGCGGCGCTCGGCATGATCCAGGAGGCCGAGAAGCGCGGTCTGCTGCGCCCCGGGTCGACCATCATCGAGCCGACGGCCGGGAACACCGGCATCGGCCTGGCCCTGGTCGGGACGCTGCGGGGCTACAAGGTCATCCTGGTCGTGCCGGAGAAATACAGCCGGGAGAAGAAACAGATCATGACGGCGCTCGGCGCCAGCCTGGTGAGCACGCCGACCGCGGACGGCATGCCCGGAGCACTGAAGAAGGCGCAGGAGATCGCCGCCGCCACGCCCGGCGGCTACCTGCCGCAGCAGTTCGAGAACCCCGCGAATCCGGAGATCCACTACCGCACCACGGCGCGCGAGATCTGGCAGCAGATGCAGGGCAAGATCGACGCGCTCGTCCTGGGGGCCGGCACCGGCGGGACCATCACCGGCGTGACCCGCTACGTGAAGGAGCGTAACCCCGGAGTGCGGTCGGTCCTGGTCGAGTCTGAAGGCTCGGTCCTGGGCGGCGGCACCGCCGCGCCGCACAAGGTCGAAGGGATCGGCAACTCGTTCATGCCGAAGATCCTCGACCGCAGTCTGATCGACGAGGTCGTCGCGGTGACCGATCGGGACGCGTTCGCGACCGTCCTTCTCCTGGCGCGCCGGGAGGGGCTCCTGGTCGGGGGATCGTCGGGCGCCGCGGCGTTCGCGGCCGCCCGCGTGGCGGAGCAGATCGGCGCGGGCCGGAAGATCGTGACTCTCTTCCCGGACATTGCGGAGCGCTACGTGAGCCAGGGCATCTTCGATGAGGTGCAGTGATGGGATTCGCCACCGATGCCATCCACGCGGGTGTCCGGCCCGACCCGGCCACCGGATCGGTCATGACCCCGATCTACCAGACCTCGACCTACGTCTACGAGTCCCCGGGCCGGCACAGCGGGTACGACTACGCGCGGACGATCAACCCGACGCGCTCCGCCCTGGAGGAGAACCTCAAGGTCCTGGAGGGTGGCCGGGCCGCTTACGCCTTCGCCTCCGGCATGGCGGCGATCAGCGCCGTGATGACCCTGCTGAAATCCGGCGACCACGCGGTGGTCAGCGGCAACGTGTACGGCGGAACCTACCGGCTGTTCGCGCGCGTCCTCCAGGACTACGGACTGACCTTCACCTACGTCGACACCTCGACGATCGGGAGCGTCGAGGCGGCCCTGCGGAAGAACACGCGCATGGTGTACATCGAGACCCCCACGAACCCGATCATGATTCTGACCGACATCGCGCAGATCGCCGCGCTCTGCCGGGCCCGCAGCCTCATCTCGGTCGTGGACAACACCTTTCTGACGCCGTGCCTGCAGCGTCCCCTGGATCTCGGCGCGGAGATCGTCGTGCACAGCACGACCAAGTACCTGAACGGTCACTCCGACAGCGTCGGCGGGGCTGTCGTGCTGGCGCGCGACGACCACGCGGAGAGGATCAAGTTCGTGCAGAACTCGGTTGGGGCGATCCTGTCGCCGTTCGACTCCTGGCTGGTGCTGCGCGGCATCAAGACGCTGCCTCTGCGGATGCGGGCGCACTGCGAGAACGGAGCGCAGGTGGCCCGCTTCCTCGAAGCGCATCCCAAGGTGGCGCGCGTCCTGTACCCGGGGCTGCCGTCGCACCCGCAGAACGATCTGGCCCTCCGGCAGACGCGCGGGTCGGGCGGGATGATCTCCTTCTATCTGAAGAGCGCGGAGGCCGCCGGGCGCTTCTTCGGTCCCCTCAGGCTGTGCGCCCTGGCGGAGAGCCTGGGCGGCATCGAGACGCTGATCTGCCAGCCGAGCACCATGACCCACGCCTCGGTGCCGGAGGAGGATCGGCGGAAGCTCGGGCTCACGGACTCTCTGGTGCGCATCTCGGTCGGCTGCGAGGACGCCGGCGACATCGTTGCCGATCTCGAGCGGGGGCTGGCGGCCGCCTGAGTGTCTCTTCGCGTCCGCGGCGCCCCTCGACCGCCCGGCGGGCCGGCGGGCTTGCTGGCCAACCTCGCGGCCGTTAGAATGTGCGGCCGGCGCGCGCCCTGAAGGCCGCCTCCCACGAGGACCATGCGAAGGAGATCGACATGAGACGAAGTGCCCTGGCGCTGGCCCTGATCCTCGCGGCCGTCGGTACTCGCGTGCTCGCCCAGGAGGAGCCGCCCCTGTTCGCGAACCCGCCCGCGCCGGAGAAGCCGGCTGCGTCGCCGACGCCGGTACCCGCGCTGCCCTCGGCCCCTCCCGCGTCTCCCCTGGGTGCGCTGCCGCCGGGGCTGGAGTTCACGCGCTGGCAGCAGATGACGGCCCGCGAGCGCCAGACCTTCGTCGAAGGGGCCGTCGCGGCCCTGAATGCGTTCACCCAGAGGCTCAGGACGGACGTCAGCGTGGCGCGCGGACTGCCGCACGAGCGCCTCGCCGGCGTGGTGAGATTCGTGACCGACAACGCGCCGCGGCGGGCCGCGTCGGCCTACCTCAAGGAGATGGAGAGAATCTATATGACCGCGGAGGGGCAGAAGCTGTCGATACTGGAATGTTTTCAGAAGGCGTTCGAGCGTCTCAATATCCCGGCGGCGGTGACGCCGCCGCCGCAGGCGAGCCCGAGCCCTGCGGCCCAGCCGGGCACTCAGTAGTTCTCCCGGCCCCCCTTGACCACGCTCGCGATCCAGGCCAGGGCGTTCTTGTCACCGTCGTCCACCGACACCGCGACGATCTCGGGGAGCTCGTAGGAGTGCAGCTCCTTCACCGTCTTCTTGACGTCCTCCAGGAGCGCCTGGGTCGTCTTGATCAGCAGGAGCTGCTCGGTCTCGGAGGAGATCTTCCCCTTCCACCGGTAGACGGAGCGGATCATCGGGACGACGTTCACGCAGGCCGCCTCCTCACGCTCCACGAGAGTCTGGGCGATCTGAAGGGCTTCCTTTTCGGTGGACGCGGTGCAGAAAACCAGGATGACGGAAGGCTCGCTCACGGAGTCGATTATGGTGCCGGAGGCGGGGAGAGTCAAGGATGAGCGGGTCGTGATCCGCTTCGGCACCTCCGGCTGGCGGGCGGTGATCGCGGAGGAGTTCACCTTCGCGAACGTCCGGCGGGTGGCGGCGGCGATCGCCCAGCACCTGGTGCAAGCCGGCGACGCCCGCAAGGGCGTGTTCGTCGGCTACGACACGCGCTTTCTGTCGGATCGCTTCGCGCGCGAGGCGGCCGCCGTCCTGGCCGGCCGCGGCGTCCCGGTCGCCCTCTCCCCCGCGCCGATCCCGACGCCGGCGGTCGCGTTCGCCATCGTCAGCGGGCGGCGGGCCGGTGGCATCACCGTCACCGCGAGCCACAATCCCCCCGAGTACAACGGGCTGAAGTTCTCGACCGGCGACGGCGCGCCCGCGTTGCCCGGGACCACCCGCGTCATCGAAACCCTCGTCGGTGAAGGGGCGGCGGCGGAGCCCCCGGGCGCTCCCGGCGCCACGGCCGGCGTGCGTCCGCTCGATATGCGCGCCGCGTACTTCCGGCAGATCGCCCGGCTGGTGCGCCTCCAGTCGATCCGCAAGGCCCGGCTCAAGATCGGCTGCGATCCGCGCTACGGGGCGTCGATCGGCTACCTCGACGTCCTGCTGCGCAAGGCGGCCCGCTCGGTCGAGGCCATCCACGACCGGCCTCATCCCCTGTTCGGCGGGACCGGCCCGGACTGCGGCGAGGCCGAATTGCAGCCGCTTGCCCGCCTTGTCCGCACGCGGCGGCTGCACCTGGGGCTGGCGACCGACGGCGACGGGGACCGCTTCGGCATCGTCGACCGCGGAGGCGTCTTCATCCCTCCGAACCTGTTCCTTCCGGTCCTCGCCGATTACCTCCTGACCTTCCGGCGCGTGCGCGGAGGGATCGGGCGGTCGATCGCGACCACGCACCTGCTGGACGCGGTGTGCGCCTTCCACGGCCGCCCGATCTACGAGACCCCCGTCGGGTTCAAGTTCCTGGGCGAGCACCTGACGTCGGGACGCGCGTTCCTGGTGTGCGAGGAGAGCGCCGGGCTGAGCCTGCACGGCCACGTCCCCGAGAAGGACGGCATCCTCGCCGCGCTGCTGGCCGCGGAGATGGTCGCGGTGCGCGGGTCCTCGATCCGCGAGCAGGCGCGCGACCTGTTCCGCAGGGTCGGGGCTCTGTACAACCGCCGCATCGACTATCATATCGACGCGGCGGCGCGGGATCGCCTGGCGCGCCGGCTGGAGGACGTCCCCTCGGTGTTCGCCGGCCGCAAGGTGACGCGTCTCGACACCACCGACGGCCGCAAGATGATCTTCCAGGACGGTTCCTGGATCCTGCTGCGGCCCTCGGGCACCGAGCCGGTGGTGCGATGTTACGCCGAGGCGCGCTCGCGGAACGATCTCGAGAAGCTCCTGGCCGCGGCGCGCGACCTGGTGCAGTGAGGCCCTCCCGATGGCCGTCATCAGCGAGCTGAAGGCGCGCGAGATCCTCGACTCCAGGGGCAACCCCACGGTCGAAGTGGACGTGACCCTGGACGACGGCGCGCTCGGCCGGGCCGCCGTCCCCTCCGGCGCCTCGACCGGCTCACGCGAGGCGGTCGAGCTGCGCGACGGCGACGCCTCGCGCTACCGGGGCAAGGGCGTGCTGCGCGCGGTCGACAACGTCGTGCAGGTTCTCGCCCCGGCCGTGCGCGGCATGGACCCGGCCGGTCAGGAGGCGATCGACGCGCGTCTGCGGGAGACCGACGGTACGAAGGACTCCTCCCGCCTGGGCGCCAACGCCCTCCTGGGCGTGTCGCTGGCAGCGGCCCGGGCTGCCGCGGCCAGCCGCCGCCTGCCGCTGTACCGCCATCTCGGGGGTGACGGCGTCCGCGATCTTCCGGTGCCGCAGTTCAACATCCTGAACGGCGGCGCGCACGCCGACAACAACGTCGACATCCAGGAGTTCATGGTCGTCCCGGTCGG
>DAISWT010000094.1:0-9125 GCA_036826235.1 Acidobacteriota bacterium
ACGCCAGTCTCGAGGACGTCTTCGTGGCGCTCACCGGCAGGCACCTGCGCGATGACTAGACCGAGCGGGCGATCGCGATGAGACACCACCCGTACGTCCTGCTGACGCACGCGCGCATGAAGGAATTTCTGCGCGAGCCGGAGGTCGTCTTCTGGGTCTTCGTGTTCCCCTTCCTGCTGGCGATCGGTCTCGGGATCGCCTTCCGCAACAAGCCGCCCGACGAGATCATCGTCGGCGTGGTGCAGGCGGACGGCGCCGACCGGGTGGTCGCGGCCCTCGCGCCGGCCGGCGGCTTCAAGGTCGAGACCGTCGCCGCGGCCGACGCCGCCCGGCGCCTGCGGCTCGGCAAGATCGCCCTGGTCGTCGTGCCCGGCCCGTCCTACGAATACCGCTACGACCCCACGCGGCCCGACAGCGTGCTGGCGCGCCAGAGGGTGCACGACGCCCTCGAGCGCGCCGCCGGCCGCGCCGACCCGGTCGAGGTGCGCGACACGCTGGTCACCGAGCCGGGGGCGCGCTACATCGACTTCCTGATCCCCGGCATGCTCGGCATGAACATCATGAGCGGCGGGATGTGGGGCGTCGGCTTCGTCCTCGTCGAGATGCGCTCCCGCAAGCTGCTCAAGCGCCTCATCGCCACGCCGATGAAGCGATCCGACTTCCTCGCCGCCATGATGACCAGCCGCATGAGCGTCGTCTTTCTGCAGCTCGCGATGCTGCTGGTCTTCGGCCGCCTCGTCTTCAAGATGGTCATCCAGGGTTCGATCGGCTCGATCGCCCTGCTCGCCCTCATCGGGGCCTTCTCCTTTTCCGGGCTCGGTCTCCTGGTCGCCAGTCGCACCTCGAAGATCGAAACCGTCTCCGGCCTGATGAACCTCGTCATGCTGCCGATGTTCGTGTTCTCGGGGATCTTCTTCTCCGCCGATCGCTTCCCCGGCGTCATCCAACCGTTCGTGCGCGCGCTGCCGCTGACCGCCCTCAACGACGCCCTGCGCGCCTCCATCCTCGAGGGCGCCACCCTGCCCTCGCAGATCGGCCGCATCGGCGTGATGCTGGCGTGGGGCGTGCTGTCGTTCCTGTTCGCTCTGAAGCTCTTCAAGTGGAGCTGAGGGCCGGCGTGTCCGGGAGCCGGGCGCTCAGGAGCGAAACTGCTCCCGCAGCCGGCGGAACCGGCTCGTGTAGATGAGATCGTACAGCCCCATGCGGTCGGGGAAGAGGGACAGGCACTCCATCCGCAGCTCCCGCTCGGCCAGCGCGCAGTCGAGGTCCGAGCAGCCCGAAGTCACGATCATCGACGCGACCCGATCGGCCATTCTCCGAAGAAGGGCGGCCGGATCCTCATCATCGCTCCGGCGGGAACCCCGGTCGGACTGCATGCGGAACTCCTCCAGCCTGGCTCAGGCGGCCCGTCGCACCTCGCTCATCAGCGCCAGGAGGTTCCCCTCCGAGTCGCGGCAGAACGCCATCCACAGGTCGTGCGCCGGGAGCTGCGCCACCACGTGGGGCTCGCCTTCGAAGGGGACCCCGCGCCCGCGCAGCGCCGTGTGCGCCGCCTTGATGTCGTCCACCTTGTAATAGAGAATCGAGCCGGGATGATCGAACTCCGGCTTCTCGGGCAGCGACAGCATCAGCCGGATGCCGCCACAGTCGAAGAACGCCAGCCTCGGGGCCTGGAACAGCGGCCGCATGCCGAGCGCGTCGCGGTAGAAGGCGGTCGCCCGGTCGAGGTCCTTCACGTTGACGGCGATCTGCCCGATCCGGTCGAGGCCGAACCTGCTCTCGGTGGTCATGTCATTTCCTCCCGTCCGATGAATGTGTTGCATTCTTCCGGACGCGGGATTCTCCCCGAAGGGGTGGCGCCGTTTTTCTCAGGACTTGCTATTCGAGGCGGCCTCCCTGCGATATCTGAGGGGCGGGGCCCCGAAGCGCCGCCGGAACAGGGCGCTGAACGACCCGAGGCTCTCGAACCCGGAGCGGTGGCAGACCACCGTCACCGGAAGATCGGTCCTCAGGAGCAGGTCGCGCGCGGTCTCCAGCCGCCGGCGGCGGACGAACTGGTGCGGCGTCTCGCCGAAGCTCTCACTGAAGCGCCGGTGGAAGTGGAACGGGGAGAGACACGCGGCGCGCGCCATCGCCTCGAGGTCGAGCGGCTCCGCCAGCGATCCCTCCACGAAGTCAACCGCCCGGCGGAGCCGGCGGTAGAGCTCCGAGCGGGTCGCCGGGCGCGCCGCGGGGATGCGGGCCATCTGCCGCCGCACGTCCGCCTGTGCCCGCAGGAGGGTGACCGCCAGATCGGCCAGCCGGTCTTCGAGCCACGCCCCCGGCGGTCGGCCGCGCGTCAGGATCGCGTGCGTCTCCTTCAGGATCGCCAGCACGCCCGCGTCGCGCGCGCGCAGCGTCTCGAACCCGGTGCAGCCCTGCGCCCCGGGCCCCGGCTCGCCGAGACCCGGCCTGTCGAGTCCCGAATGGTCGAGCAGGCGGTCCTCTTCGCCGGCGAGGACCACACGCGCCTGTTCGACGAAGCCGCGCCGGAAGAACACGCAGAACGTCTCGACCGGCTCATCCGACTCGATGTCGATCGAGTACGGCTGGGCGTCGTTGACCACCATATAGGTCGCGGCGTCGATGCCGACCCGGCCGGCGTCGGTTCGCCAGAAGGCGCTACCCCGGACCACCGACTTGATCGACAGAGGCCCCTCGAACTCGTGCACGTGGTGGCTGCGCCCGCGGCCCCACAGGATGACGTGACGCGCGCCGAACTGCGCGGCGGGGGCTTTGATGGCGACGCCTCCGGTCGGGGAGGGCTTGACGCCAGGTCCCCCGCCGGATGCGGTGAACGGCCGGATCATGGATCGCTCAGCTCCTGCCTTTTATCTTCCTCGAAGAGGGCCGGCCGATTCAACCGGACCCGTGCAGGCCGATCCGCGCCTTGACGACCTCGCGCCGGTGGCGATAGCCTGCGCGCAGTCGCGCCGTCGCGGCGCAGCCTCCCGGGGGACTCATGAAGCGAATCTTGCGCGCCGTCCTGGTCGTCCTCGCCGCCACCTGCACGACAACGCCTGCGGCACCGCTGACCCGTGAGAAGACGCCGGAGGCGCTGCGCCCCTGGATCGACTGGGTCCTTTACGGGCACGAGGAGGAGCGTTGTCCGTTCTTCCAGGGCAACGCCGGCCAACGCCGCTGCTCCTGGCCGTCGCGCCTGGCGCTCGATCTGAACCAGCGCGGCGGGCGTTTCTCGCAGCAGTGGGTGCTGGAGCATGATGCCCGCGTGCCGCTGCCCGGCGACGCGAAGATCTGGCCGCTGGACGTGCGCGTGGACGGGCGCGCCGCGGTCGTCGACGCCGAGAAGGGCGCGCCGGGCGTCCGGCTTCCCGCCGGCCGGCACGCCATCGGCGGCGTGTTCGAATGGAGCTCCCTCCCCCCCGTCCTGCAGGTCCCGACGGAGACCGGTCTCGTCGCCCTGCTGATCGGCGGGCGCGCCGTGCCGTTCCCCGGGCGTGACGAGCAGGGGCGTCTGTGGCTGCAGAAGACGCCGGCGGGAGAGCAGGTGGAGGACCGGCTTGATCTCACCGTCAGCCGCAGGCTCACCGACGACATTCCCCCCGTCCTGACGACTCGCATGGACATGCAGATTTCGGGAAAGAGCCGCGAGGTCGTCCTGGGCCGGCCGCTGCCGCCGGGCTTCGTCCCGCTGTCGCTCACCGGCCCGCTGCCCGCCCGTCTCGACCCCGACGGCGGTTTGCGTGTGCAGGCGCGGCCGGGCCGGTTCGCGATCGAGCTGGCCGCCCGCCACGACGGCCCGCTCCGGACGCTGCAGCTTCCCGCCGCGGGCGGGGTCTGGCCGGCGCAGGAGGTGTGGGTCTTCGAGGCGCGGCCCGACCTCCGGCTCGCGACGGTCGAGGGCCCCGCGGCCGTCGATCCCCAGCAGACGAGCCTGCCGGACGACTGGAAGGGCCTGCCGGCGTACCTGATGCAGCCGGGCAGGACGCTGACCCTGGTCGAGAAGCAGCGCGGCGACACCGACCCGAACCCGGACCAGCTGTCGCTCACGCGCACCCTGTGGCTGGACTTCGACGGCGCCGGCTACACCATCCACGACGCCATCGCCGGCACGATGCGCCGGGGCTGGCGGCTGGAGATGCCTCCCCCGGCGGCCCTCGGGCGGGTCGCGATCGACGGCCGCGATCAGTTCATCACCCACCTCGGCCCCGACCGCCCCGCCGGCGTCGAGCTGCGCCAGGGACAGGTGAGTCTCGACGCCGACAGCCGGCTGGAGGGGAGGATCTCGTCGCTCCCCGCGGTCGGCTGGGACCACGACGTCTCCCAGATGTCGGCAACGCTCTTTCTTCCCCCTGCCTGGCGTCTGCTCGGGACCGCGGGCGTCGACGACGTCTCCGACACCTGGTTCTCCTCCTGGACGCTGCTCGATCTGTTTCTGGTCCTGATCGCCGCCCTGTCGGTCGGCAAGCTCTGGGGCCGCCGCTTCGGAGTCATCGCCGTGACGGCGCTGACCCTGAGCTGGATCGAGCCGTCCTCGCCGCACTGGACCTGGCTCGCCGTCCTGGCGTCCGAATCGCTCAGGCGCGCGCTGCCGGCCGGCCGGCTGCAGCGCGTCACGACGTTCGCCTGCGGCATCTCCCTCGTCACGCTTCTGATCGTCGCGCTGCCGTTCCTGGTGATGCAGGTGCGCGCCGCGATCTACCCGGCGCTGGAGGAGCCATTCCATTCCGCCGGCGCCTTCGGCTCGGGAGGGATCGGCGAGGTGGTGCCCCCCGCCGAGCTAAGGGGCGTGGCCGGCGACGTGATCAGTGGCGACCTCGGAGGCGTGGCCGGCGGTCGGTCTGCTCTCCAGCGTTCGAAGGTCAAGGCGCTGGGCTACATCAGCAGCAACGCCCCCGCGGAGCGGGACGAGGCGAAACAGGTGCAGAGTCTTCTGTACGCCCCGGACCCGAAGGCGATCGTGCAGACGGGCCCGGGGCTCCCCACCTGGACCTGGAGAACGGTGTTGCTGCGCTGGAGCGGGCCGGTGAAGAGCACGCAGACGCTCCGCTTGTTCCTCATTCCGCCCGCCCTGAATCGCCTCCTGACCTTCCTCCGGGTCGCTCTCGTGTCGCTCCTCGTCCTCGGTCTGTCGGGCGTCGCCCGCTCGTTGCGGCAGGGCGGCCTAGGGGGCCTGCTTCGCCTGCTGCGCCGGGCACCGGCCGTCCTGCTGGCCGCGTCACTGGTCGGCGCCGCGGGGTCGCCGGCGCGCGCCGCGGAGATCCCGCCGGCCGATCTGCTGAACGAGCTGCGCACGCGTCTTTTGGCGCCCCCCGAATGCAGTCCGGACTGCGCGTCCATACCGCGCCTGGCTCTGGAAGCCGGGCCTTTGATCTTGCGCGCCCGTCTGGAGATCGACGCCGCGGCGGCGATCGCCGTGCCGCTTCCCGGCGGGGCTGGGCAATGGACGCCCGATCGGGTGCTGCTCGATGGCGAAACCAGCCCGGGCCTGCTGCGCGACGACGGCGGGCTTCTGTGGCTGCGGGTCGGGCCCGGGACGCACCAGGTGCTGATGGAGGGGCCGCTCCCGGACCGCGACACCGTGCAGATCGCCCTGCCCCTCAAGCCGCACCGGGTCACGGCTCGCGCCCAGGGATATCGCGTGGAAGGCGTGCACGAGGACGGCCCCCCGGAGGGCAGTCTGCAGCTGGCGCGGCTGGGCGGGCGCGCGCGTGGCCCGGCCTCCACTTTGGAGCCGGCGGCGCTGCCCCCTTTCGTGCGCATCGAGCGCGAGCTGACGCTCGGTCTCAAGTGGCAGGTCGAGACACGCGTGGCGCGCATCACGCCGGCCGGGTCGGCGGTGCTGCTGGAGGTGCCGCTCCTCGCCGGCGAGTCGGTGACCACCGCCGACGTGCGCGTCGAGGGCGGCAAGGCGCTGGTCAGTCTCGGCCCTCTCGCGACGCAGGCCGGATGGACCTCCTCCCTGGCGCAGGCCGACCGGCTGGCGCTGCGCGCCCCGGACGCGGTCGCCTGGGTCGAGACCTGGCGTGTCGCGGTCTCGCCGATCTGGCACGTCGAGGCGCAGGGGATCCCGGTGATCCACCTGCCCGATCAGCCGGGCCCCCGGGTGCGCGAGTGGCGGCCGTGGCCCGGCGAGACCGTCGCCCTCATCGTCAGCCGCCCCGAAGGCCTCCCCGGCCGCACCCTGACCATCGACGCCGGCGCTCTCGCCCTGTCGCCCGGGCTGCGCGCCACCGACGCCAGCCTCGACGTCACCATCCGCAGCAGCCGCGGCGCGCAGCACGCCATCTCACTTCCCGAGAACGCCGAGCTGCAATCGGTGGCGATCAACGGCGCGGCTCAGCCGGTACGCCAGGAAGGTCGTCTCGTGACCCTGCCGATCGTGCCGGGACGTCAGGAGGTCCGGCTCGTCTGGCGTCAGAGCGACGGCGTACGAGGTCTTTTCAGGGGGCCCGACGTGCGTCTCGGGACCGCGAGCGTGAACGCCGTCGTCTCGATCGCCATGCCTCCGGACCGCTGGACGCTGTTCCTGGGAGGTCCGCGTCTGGGACCGGCCGTCCTGTTCTGGGGCCTCTTGATCGTGAGTCTTTTGGTCTCGCTCGCGCTCGGCCGTTCCAGCCTCACGCCCCTGCGCGGGCGCCACTGGTTCCTCCTCAGCCTCGGCCTGACCCAGGCCCCCGCCTGGATCCCGGTCGTCATCGCCGCCTGGCTGTTCGGACTCGGGTGGCGCAGCGCGAAGGGCGCACTGGCCTCCGACGCCGCGTTCGATCTCTTCCAGCTTTTGCTCGCGGCCCTGAGCCTGGGCGCGCTCGCCGGGCTGTTCTGGTCGATCACGCGCGGTCTGCTGGGCCTCCCCGAGATGCAGATCTCCGGCAACGGTTCGTCGTCCGGCGATCTGCGCTGGTACCTGGATCGGGCCGATGACGGCCTGCCGCGGCCCTGGGTCGTCTCCGTGCCGCTGTACTGCTACCGGCTGGCGATGCTGGCGTGGGCGTTGTGGCTGGCGCAGGCGCTCCTGCGCTGGCTGAGATGGGGCTGGGGCAGCTTCACGGAGGGCGGTTTGTGGCGGCCGCTGCGCCGGAGGAAACCGGTCCCGCCGGTGGCGGCCTAACCGGCCGACGGCAGGATGTAATCGGTCAGCAGCCGATCGGTCTGCTGGTGCATCCCCGGCGTGCTGTAGTTCGTGCTGGTGATCACCACGACCATCCCGAGGTCCGGGAAGACGGCGACCTTGTTGCCGCCGTTGCCGCTCATGTAGAAGGCGCCGAACGTCTTGCCACCGGACTTGAACGACCGGAGCCACCACAGGTAGCCGTACTCCGTCTGGTCATCGACGCGCGCGTGGGGCCGCGTCGAGGCCGCCACCCAGCCGCCGGACACGACGCGCACGGCCCTCCAGGAGCCCCCGTCGGCATAAAGCTGCCCGAGCTTCAGGAGGTCCCGGCTCTGCAGACCCAGACCACCGCCGGTCTGCGCCAGCCCCAGCGGGGAGAACTGCCATTCCGCCTTCACGATCCCGAGCGGCTGGAACAGGTTTTTCCTGGCGAATTCCTCGATGGAGGTCCTGGTGGCCCGCTCGAGGACGCCTCCGAGCGTGGTGGCGCCCGCCGTGCAGTAGCTGAAGCTCCGCCCGTACGGCGAGTCCTTCGGCTTCGGCACCCACGACGGGAATCCCCGGATCGGCAGGTCGAGCGTGAACTTGACCCAGTCCTCCACCAGGTACATGCGCTCCTCGTTGCCGCGCGAGAACGAGTTGTCGTCGTCGCACTCCAGGAGCGAGCTCATGGTCAGGAAGTCCTCGACGGTGATTTTCTCCTTGCGCGGGTCGGGATGCTCGAGCGGCTTCTTGTCCGCGAAGAACGGCAGGACCGGCGCCTCCACGCCCGCCAGCAGCCCCTGGTCGATGGCGATGCCGACGAGGATGTCCGCGACCGTCTTGGTGGCCGACCGGGTGTTGCGCGGAGCCGCGGGGTCGGAGCCGTCGAAATAGGCCTCGTAGACCAGCTTCCCCTGCCGCGCGATCAGGACGCTGGTGATCTTCTTGAACTCCCCCGCCCGGATGGCGCTCTCCATCGCCTGCAGGCGCGCCGCGGAGATCTTGACGGAGCCGATCGTCGCCGTGGTCCACCCGTCCTGCCTCGCCCGCGGAGGCGAGGCCGGCTGCGCGGTCTCTGCCCGCGGTCCCGATTCGCCGAGCCCGCCCGCTATCCAGACCAGCACGAGCAGCGGCAGCGTCTTTCGGATCACGCGCGGCTTATCTCCCGAACATCGAATCTAGGAACTCCTTCGTGCCCGCCGGGCCGGTCAGCTCGAGCCAGACGGGCCCCCCGCCCGGCTCGACGGTGAGCCGGAACCGCAGAAACGCGCAGCATTCCCGCTCGAGCCGGATCATCTCCATCAGGTCGGCCAGGGCGGCATCCTCGGTCGCGAACCGGAACGCGTACCCGTCGGCCAGCGATCGCCGTTCGTGGACACGGCCGATGACCCGTTCGAGGAGTTGCTCGCGCCGCCGCCGGCGCTCCGGTTCAGTCAGCGTGCAGGCGACGGGGAGATCGGTCATACGCTTGTCTCATTTCTTTTGTCGCTCCTCGAGCGTGCGCCGAAGTATGGACAACATCGCCTTGTCCTTGTCGCGCCCGGCCTCCTCTTTGGATTCGATGAGGGCTGAAAGGCCGAGTACCTGGACCCGGAGCGACCCTACCGCCATGATCTCTGCCGCCTGGATGAGCCTTTCGTAACTACGTCCTTTGCCGATGGTCCCAAGGAGGTCCAAAGGCCCAAGCCTCGTCAGAAGCAACTGGTGGCCCGGCGACGCCAAGTGAGAAAGTGTCGGCTCGATTCGTCTTTCTCCCTGCCCCCGATAATATGCCCCAAGCTCGTGGAGCGCGCTGACGAGACGTTCGATGTTCGCCGGCCCTCTGGAATGGACGATGTCCAGATCGAACGTCGCTATGGGTGCGCCCTGGAGGACAGCCGATACGCCCCCTACGACGATAAAGTCGACCTCGTGGGCCGCAAGAACACTGAGGATTCCCAGGAAATCAGGCTTTGCTTTGGTCACCACGAAGCCTCAGGATCGACCACACGTTGGCCTGCAGAACCTCGAGCCGTTCCTCCGGAGTGAG
>DAISWT010000095.1:0-9120 GCA_036826235.1 Acidobacteriota bacterium
CTGGGGACCGGCGAGCAGGAGATGGCCTGGATCGCGGACACTTACGAGGCTTTGACCCCCGGACAGGTCGACTCGCTCGCCTGCGTCACCGGCAAGCCCGTCACGCAGGGAGGCATACGCGGGCGCAAGGAGGCGACCGGACGCGGGGTGCAGTACGGCATTCGAGAGGCGTTCAAGAACAAGGCGGACATGAAGAAGTTCGGCCTGACCGGAGGCCTCGAGGGCAAGCGCGTCGCCGTCCAGGGGTTCGGCAACGTCGGGTACCACGTGGCCCGGTTCCTTTCCGAAGAGGACGGCTGCCGCGTGATCGCCATCGGCGACGTGAACGGCGGCGCCTACAACGCGGACGGCCTGAATGTGGCGCACCTCTCTGAATACCGCGACAAGACAGGGGCATTGAGAGGGTTCCCGGGCGCGCAGGAGCTGCCGGGACCGCGCGATGTCCTGGAGATCGAATGCGACATCCTGGTTCCCGCCGCCCTGGAGAACCAGATCGCCCTGGACAACGTCGACCGCGTCAAGACGAAGATGATCGCCGAGGCGGCCAACGGGCCGACGACCCTGGGGGCCGACGAGAAGCTGAACCGGCGCGGCGTCATGGTGATCCCGGACATCTTCCTGAACGCCGGCGGCGTCACCGTCTCCTATTTCGAGTGGACCAAGAATCTGTCCCACATCCGTTACGGCAGGATGGAGAAGCGGCTGGACGAGATCTACCGGGACAGGCTGGTCGCGACGTTCGAGCAGGTGACCGGCAAGACGGTCCCCGACAAACAGCGTCGCGAGCTGCTGAAGGGGGCGGACGAGGTGGACCTGGTGAACTCGGGGCTGGAAGGGACGATGCAGAACGCCTATCGCGAGATCCGCGAGGCGCTCGACAAGGATCCGCGCCTGGCCGACCTGCGCACCGCCGCGTTCGCGGTGGCCATCCAGAAAGTGGCGCGCAGCTACATGGAGCTGGGGGTCTTTCCGTAACGGGCGGCGGGGCGGTCCGGCCTCAATTGACGCTCCCGCCGCCGGTCTCCTCCTCGACGACGCCGAACTGCTGCCCGAGCGTCTGCTGGATGAACAGGGCCTGCTGCAGCTCGCGTTGCGCCTTGTCCATCTGTCCCATCTTCACGTAGGCCCGGTAGAGATTGAGATAGGGGAAATGACGCGGCTCGTATCGCGGCGCCTTCTTCGCCTGCTCCAGCCACGGGATCGCCTGGTCGATGCGGCCCAGGTGGATCAGATAGGAGCCGATGTCGTTGTAGGGGTTCCCGAAGTTCGGATCGACCGTGATGGCGATCTTGCACTGCTCGATGGCCTCCTCGTAGCGCCCCTGGAAGCTGTACGTCCAGCCGAGGAAGGTGTGGGCCTCGGCGGTCGCGTACTCGTCGATCGAGGCCTTGTAGAGGCGAATGGCGTCCTCGAGCTGCCCGGTCCTCTGCCGCTCGTACGCCCGCTTGAGGAGATCCACCGCGCGCTCGATCCGTTCCTCGTCGGTCATGTCCTCCCGGCCTCCGCGATGCCCCAGCTTCTCCATCCTAGCGGCGCTGGATGACTCCGTCAACGGCGTCTCGGGTAAGATAGGCCTCCTCGTACGGAGGTCCTCGATGGCGTTCGCCTGGCGCTTGCCGCGCCGGCCCGCGCACCCGGCACTCGTCCTCGTCCTGTGCGCCGCCGGCCTGGCGGCGTCCTGCGCGCGAAGGGCGGCGCCCCGCGACGGGGGGCCCGCTCCGCCGGCGAAGACCGCAGGCTTCGCCGCGTTCGCCGAGGGCTTCACGCGCGACTCGCTCGCCCTGTCGCCGCCGGCCGCCACCCTGGCCGGCCTGCACCGCCATCGCGACCCGGCCACCGGCGCCGAGGTCGACCTCGACGACGAGCTGGACGACCTTTCGCCCGAGGGGACGGCCCGCAAGGTCCGATTCTTCCACGGGGCCCTCGAGTCGCTCGACCGGGACTACCCGGCGGCGTCCCTGGCGGAGCAGGAGGGGATCGATCGCGACATCATGGCGGCGCAATGCCGCCTCGCTCTGCTCGACCTGGAGCGGGTCCGGTCGATCGAGACCAACCCGACGGCGGCGGTCGAGTCGATCGGCACCGCGCTCTTCTTCCCGGTGGTGTTCGAGTACGCTCCCGCGGCCGAGCGCGGTTCCGGAGTGATCGCCCGTCTGGAGAAGACCGCGGCGTTCGTCGATCAGGCGATCGCGGCGCTCAGGACCAGCGCCCCCATCTACACCGAGGTGGCGATCGAGGAGAACGACGGCAACCGGGACGTGATCGAGAACGCGCTCCCGGCGCTGTTCCCGAAGGGATCCGATCTGGAATCACGCTTCCTGGCGGCGCGCGGCCCCGCCCTCCGGGCGATCGATCGGCTGTCGCGCTTCCTGTCGGGCGACCTCAAGACGCGCTCGACAGGTGACTGGCGTCTGGGGGGCGAGCTGTACCGCGAGAAGTTCCGCGCCTATTTCCAGGACGACCTCGACCCCCTGGATGTCCTGAAAGAAGCCGAGACGTCGCTCGCCCGCGTGCGCGCCGAGATGCTGGCGCTGGCGACGCCCCTGCACGAAGAGTGGTTTCCGGCGCACGCGGGCCACCGCACGATGAAGGACCCGGAGGCCCGCACGAACACCATCGTCCGCGAGACGCTCGATCGGATCGGCCGCGACCACCCGGCGCGTGACCGGCTGTTCCAGACGATCGAAACGGACGTCCGGGAGATCTCGGCGTTCCTGGAATCACGGGCGATCGTCTCGATGACCCGGCACGACAACCTGGCGATCATCGAGACGCCGCCGTTCTTGCGCGGCATCTACAGCGTCGCGGGCCTGAACGCCGCGCCGCCGCTGGAGCCTTCGCTCAAGTCGCTCTATTACGTGACCTCGATTCCCGGAAACTGGCCCGACGAGAAGGCCGACGCCAAGCTGCGCGAGTACAACCGCTACAAGCTGTATCTGCTGTCGATGCACGAGGCGCTGCCGGGTCACTACACGCAGCTCGAGTACGCCAACCGCGTGCAGCCGGAATGGCGCCGGGTCCTGCGCAGCGCTTACGGGAACAACGCCTACATCGAGGGATGGGCGCAGTACGCCGAACAGGTGATGCTGGAGCGCGGCTTCGACGACGGCGGCGACCCGAAGATGACGCTGATGTTCCGGAAGGAGGAGCTGCGGGTGCAGGCGAACGCCATCCTCGACGTCCGCCTGCACGTGCTGGGCATGACCGATCAACAGGCCCTGGACCTGATGATCAAGGACACCTTCCAGGAGAGACCGGAGGCGGAGGGGAAGCTGCGCCGCGCCAAGCTGTCATCGACGCAACTGCCGACGTATTTCGTCGGCTGGCAGGCGTGGCGCCGCCTGCGGAAGGACGCGGAGGCGCGCGGCGGGGCCGCCTTCGACCTGCGCGCCTATCACGACGAGGTGCTGTCGTACGGGGCCATCCCGATGAGCGCCCTGCGCCGACTGGTCCTGCCAGAGTGATCCTGCTGCTGCTTCTCCTCCTGGTTCTGCCGGCGTGCGCCGGCGGGCCGGCGGCCCCCGCCCGTGAAGCTCCGATCCTGATGGTCTCCGACCGGGGCGGGGCGCTGCGGATTTACGAGGAGGCCGAAGGCGGAGGGGCGCGTCTGGTCGGCAGCCGCAATGCCGCGGATCCTGGCTACAGCGACACCATGCCGGCGCGCCTCCCGGACGGCCGGGTGGTGTTCGTTTCCGATCGCGACGGGAACCCGGAGATCTACGTGGCCGCGGCCGACGGCGGCGCGACCCGCCTCACGTCCGACCCGCCCGATCGCCCCGCCGCCGACTCCGCGCCCGCGCCCCTCGGGCGCGACCGGATCGTGTTCGCCCGCAGCGAGCCGGGAGCGCCCCGCGGCGCGCCGCGCGATCTCTACGCGCTGAAGCTCGACGGCACCGGGGCGACGCGCCTGACGCACCATCCGGCGGACGAAGCGGCGCCGTCGGCCTCGGGCGACGGCCGTTCGATCGTGTTCGTGTCGAATCGCTCGGGTGCGGACCGCATCTACCTGATTTCCGACATCGATGCCCCCGACCCGGAGGCGGGCGCCGTCTGCCTGTCCGATCTCGATCCACGGCGTCCGTCGGGCACCGCGGAGGGCGGAGAGCCATCCGACGGCGCGCCGGCGTTTCTCCCGGACGGCTCCATCGTGTTCCGGCGCGCTCCGGCGGGCGGGCTGCCCCACCTGTACATCATGGGACGGAACGGGGCGCGCGCCGGTCTGCGGCAGATCACCGATTCCAACACGCTGCCGTTCGGCGCGTCGGAGCCGGTCATTCTCGACGCGGGCACGATTCTCTTCGACACGGGGCCGGTCTACGACAGGGGACAACGCGGCGGCCCGGTTCGCTACGCCGTCTACCGCATCGCCTTGGGGGGGTTCAATCTGACACGCGTGACGCGCGAGCACGCGACGTACAGGGACTATACGCGCCACCTCACAGAGCGTTGAAGTATGGCTCACCGCGCGCCTCGGCTGCGGTCAGGAGTCTGGCGGGGGCGGCGGCTGGCTTCGAACTCCGTGATCCGGGCCGCCTCCCGGCCGGCTCGCTATCCGGTCGCGGACGAGGCGCTCCCGGAGGCGTTGCGCACGTTCGCGGCGCGAAGACCTTTCGGGCCCTTCTCGACCTCGAAATCGACCACGGTGCCCTGCTCGAGATCGTCGAAGTTCATCCCGATGAGGCCCGAGCGATGGAAGAACACCTCTTTCCCGTCGTTGCCGCGGATGAACCCGAAGCCCCGATCACGAACCACCTTCGCTATGGTGCCGCGAGCCATACAATTCCCCACACTGACCCATTGCCAAGAGGACAGTCCGATTGCAAGCCTGACTTGCAAAGCAAGGCCCTGACCCTGTGGGCCAGCCCTTCCCGGCCACGGACCGTCCAACGCCACTGGAAAGGGACACCAGCAACAATGAGAAGACTCTAGGTGTCCACCGACTCGCTGTCAAGGCCCCTGAACGGCATTAGGGTGAAGACCCTAATGGGTCCCGGACCCCAGCAGGTCTCCGGCGGAGAGGACGGGCGCCCGGCACGCACCGCCTTCGCATACGTAGGCGGCGGGACGCCCGCCGACGGGGGTCTTTCCGGAAACCAGAGGCAGAAGCCGCCCCGCGTCCGCGGCGCCGGGATCGGCGAGGGCGAGCACGGTGTTGGGCTCATAGGAGTCACGCAGGGCCTGCAGGAAGGGGCGCAGCGCCGGGTCGTCGCGGCGCCCGGCGAGGACGATCTGCCGGACACCATCGAGGTGCTGATCGAGGGCGCACAGCATCATGCCGAACGCCGACGGGATGCGCTCGAGGCGCTCGCGGTAGAGACGCAGAACCTCTCCGCCCGCGTCGCGGAGCGAGTCGTCCCCGGTCAGCGCCGCCAGCCGGGGCAGCGCGAGCGCTGCGACCGAGGCGCCGGCGGGCAGCGCGCCGTCGTTCCCTTCGCGCGTGCGGGCGATCAGGGGCTCGTGGTCGCGCGCCGTGAAGTAGAGCCCGCCGGCCCGTTCCCCCCGGAACAGATCGATCATCCTCCCCGCCAGGACGCGCGCCTCCGAGACCCAGGCGGGGTCGAAGGTGGCCTCGTACAGATCGAGGAACGCCGCGACCAGAAAGGCGTAGTCGGTCAGGTACGCCGGATGGCGCGCCTGGCCGTCCATGTAAGTGTGCAGCAGCCGGCCGTCGCGGGCCATCTTCCCGAGGACCAGGCGAGCGGCGCGCTCCGCCGCCTGAACGTAGCGGGTCTCGTCCAGGACGCGCCCGCCGTAAGCGAGCGCCGAGATCATCAGGCCGTTCCAGTCCGCGAGGATCTTGTCATCGCGGCCGGGACGCACGCGGCGCTCGCGGGCCCTCAACAGCCGCGCCCGGGCGGAGGCCATCCGCAGACGCAGCTCCCCTTCATCCGTGCGCAGCTCGGCGGCGATCTGAGCCGGCGTCTTCTCGAGGTGCAGGACGCTCCGGCCGTTGTCGAAGTTCCCTCCCGGCGCGACACCGTGCACGTTGCTGAACAGCCCCGCTTCCTGCGACCCGAGGACCTCGGTGATCTCTTTCGGCGTCCAGACGTAGTACGTGCCCTCCTCGCCCTCGCTGTCGGCGTCGAGGGCGGAATAGAAGCCGCCCTCCGGGGAGGTCATCTCGCGCAGCACCCACTCGAAGACGTCGTGCGCCACGCCCCTGAAGACGATGGCGGACGCCGCGCCGCCCTCCGGCAGCGACGGCGATACCGGCAGCCGCCCCGTGGCCTGGGCCGCCTCGAGATAGACGTGCGCCAGAAGGGCGTTGTCGTAGAGCATCTTTTCGAAATGCGGCACCAGCCACATCGCGTCCACCGCGTAGCGGTGGAACCCACCGCCGAGGTGATCGTGGATGCCGCCGCGCGCCATCTTGTCCAGGCTCAGGACCGCCATGCGCAGCGCCTCCGGGTTGCCAGTCCGCCTGTGGTAGCGCAGCAGGAACGACACGTCCATGCTGTGCGGGAACTTGGGCGCCCCGCCGAACCCCCCCTCCTGGTTGTCGAAGCGACCCGCCAGCTCGCCGAACGCCCGGTTCAGGATCGAGGCGGTCGGGAGCCGGGGGGAGAGGGTCATCTCCGACAGGCGGGCGATCTGCGCCGCGACCTCACCCGCCATGCGCGTCATGTCGTCCCTGCGGGAGCGGTACGCGTCCGACGCCGCCACCAGCACGTCGGCGAACCCGGGGCGCCCGTGACGCGCCGTGGGAGGGAAATAGGTCCCCGCCAGGAATGGCTTCCGATCGGGTGTCAGGAACAGCGAGTTCGGCCAGCCGCCCTGCCCCGTCAGCATCTGCGTGGCGGCCATGTAGATCTCGTCGAGGTCCGGCCGCTCCTCGCGATCGACCTTGATGTTCACGAAGCGCTCGTTCATGACGGCGGCGATCTCCTCGCTCTCGAAGGACTCGCGCTCCATCACGTGGCACCAGTGGCACGAGGAGTAGCCGATCGACAGAAAGATCGGCTTGTCCTCGGCCCGAGCGCGCTCGAGCGCCTCTTCGGACCAGGGGTACCAGTCGACCGGATTGCGGGCGTGCTGCTTGAGATACGGACTGGTCTCGTGTGCCAGCCGGTTCTCCCGATTCGTCGTGGCCATGAAGAGGCAAGGCTACAGGACGGCAGGTGCCGGGTCAACCGCGGCCACCGCGAACCGCATGCGAGGTTCTTCCAGGCGTCCGCGGCCGGCTAAGGCTCGACCGGCACCGGCCCGTCGAACACCGTGAAGCGCAGCGTGGTGTTACCGACCCGTATCAGGTCGTTGTGCCGCAGATCACGCCGCGTCAGGCGGACGCCGTTGACGAACGTGCCGTTCCTGCTGGCGAGATCCTGCACGGCGTACTTCCCCTGCTGGATGATCAGGATCGAGGCGTGCTTGCGCGACACCTTCTCGTCCTCCAGGACGATGTCGCACTCCTTCCGGCCGATGGTGTAGCTGCCGATGCCGGTGATGTCGAACGAACGGCCCTTCATGTCCCCCTCGATCACCGTCAGGTGGATCGATTTCCCGCCGAGGGCCGACGGCTTGCGCAGCACACGTTGGGCGGGGCTCTCGAGCGCCGTCTCGTCGATCGCGCCGCCCTCCGCCGCCGACGTGGCCGGGCGGCGCGAATCGCCGTTCCCGGGGCAGATCATCCCGCCGACCGTCGTGGCTCCGCCCGGGGCGTTGATTCCGCCGGGAGCGGGTGGACGCGACGGGGGCTTCGAGGGCGGCAGGGGCTTCTCCTTGCGGATCAGCCAGGCGCCGGTGCTGCGGCGGAGCCTCGGTGACGGGTCGACTCTGCGGTCCAAGGGTGTGCTCATCATGCCCTCCATCATGGGGAGGCGTGCCAGTCGAGTTCGAGACGGTTGCGTGATGCCGAGCGCTGCTCGCCGGTGAGCAGCGCGACCTGATTTCGCCCGACGGTCCCTGTGATCTTCGATTGTGCGGCGAGCTCGCCCTTGTCGGCCATGAGGCGGACCTCGACGCCGTGCCTGCCCGCGGGGACGGAGAGGACGTGCGTGACCGTTCCCGACTTGCCCCGGGACGCGTCAAAGGGCTTCGACAGCACCGTCTTGCCGTCGACCAGGATGATGAGGCGCCCGCTGCGCATCCGGTGCTTCACCTCGACCCGGATGCGGCCGGCCGGGCGGTCCGTGGACAACGAGGCCGCGGTGGCGCCGGCACCGGTGCGTCCGCGCCGGGCGGCTTCGAGCACCCGGCGGATCTCCGCCGGGCCGGCGTAGGTCACGGCGCAGACCGCCTGTGCCGGATGCCCGGGCCGCTCTGCGGGAGGAAGGGCGGCGCGCTGCCTGCCGGTCCACCCTGCCGCTCGATCAGACGGCAGCGGCATCGTGGCGCCGGCGATCGACACGCCGCCCGGGGACGCGGGATGGGCCGACCCCGGGGTCGTCGGCTCGATCTGATTGTCCGCGCCCCGCAGCGATGTCCCCAGGGAACCGTGGAACAGGGCGACGATCGTCCAGTTGACCCCGATCAGGGCCAGCAGCAGGAAGGCCACGAGCGCTCCGAGGCGCCACTGGCTGTTGAGAGTGAACCAGGGAGATGGGACGAACGGCCCCGCCCCGCCGTCCTTCGCGGCGTCGGACTCGCCCGTGTGTCCCGGGGCGTTCTCCGGCCCCAATATCCCATCGAGCTCGCGTGTCACCGTGCGCAAGGCGCCGACCATCTCCTGTCCTGTCTGGTAGCGATCGGCCGGGTCCTTGGCGAGCGCCTTCTCGAGGATCGGGTCAAAGTCGGGCGAGACATCGGCCTGCGCCTCGCTGGGGGGCTCGGACGGCTGCGACGAGATCCGGTACAGGATCTCCGAGACGCTCTCGCCCTCGAACGGCGCCTTGCCCGTCAGAAGCTGGAAGAAGATGACACCGAGCGAGAACAGGTCGGCCCGCCCGTCGACCGGCGACCCCTTGAGCTGCTCGGGCGACATGAACCCCGGCGAGCCGACGAACTGGTCGGAGCGCGTCAAATCCGAACCCGGCAAGCGCGCCACCCCGAAATCGGTGATCTTGACGCGTCCCTGCTCGGTGATCAGGACGTTCGCCGGCTTGACGTCGCGGTGCACGATGCCGCGCTTGTGCGCGTAATCGAGCGCGGCGGCGATCTGCATGACGATCCCGACCGCCTCCG
>DAISWT010000096.1:0-9108 GCA_036826235.1 Acidobacteriota bacterium
AGATCACCTACATGGTCGGCAAGTGGCAGATCATGCGGCTGCTCGGTCTCTACCGTGACCGCAGGGGGAAGGACTTTCGGCTCGGCGCCTTCCACGACGATCTGCTGAAGAACGGCAGTCTGCCGCTGTCGATCGTCGAATGGCTCATCCTCGACGACTGTTCGACGCTCGATCGGGCCCTCCCTCCCGACGTCGCACGCTGATCCGTCTCGATTCGCGAGCCTCCTCCGTCTCGATTGGAGCGGACGCGGCCGCCCGCTGTCCTTCCGCCCACGCATCGGCCCCGGGCGCCCAATCCTCTCCCGGAGTCCTGGCCCCTTACGGGCTGGGTGGGTTATCATCGATATCGTCCGGCAACAGCGATCGGTGTCGTCGCGCACCAGGTTTTCTGGGGAGACGTATGTGACCCCGGATACACAGCTCGTTTTTCATCCGTTCTGTCTCGATCTCCTCAACCAGCTCCTCCTGCGTAACGGCGCGCCGGTGCCGTTTACCCCGAAAGCCTTCGCCGTCCTGCACCTCCTCGTCACTCATGCCGGTCGCCTGGTGACCAAGGTCGAGCTCCTCAGCGCCCTCTGGGCCGGTACGCACGTGCAGGACTCCGTCCTGAAAGTCTGCATCCGGGAGATCCGAAGAGCCTTGAGCGATCCGGCCAGGTCTCCGCGCTTCATCGAGACGCTCCACCGTCGCGGATATCGCTTCATCGGCAGGATCGCCATATCCGCCGGACAACCCGAACGCGGTTCGAATTGGAACGGGCTCGTCGGGCGAGAGGGGGAGATCCTCCGGATGCAGGGCTGGCTCGACAGGTCGCTGCTCGGAGAGCGCCAGGTGGTCTTCGTGACGGGCGAGGCCGGGATCGGCAAAACCGCCGTGGTCGACGCGTTCCTGGAGCGGGCGGCGGGCGCCCCGTTCATCCGCATCGCGCGCGGGATATGCCTGGAGCAGTACGGGGCCGGAGAGGCTTACATGCCCGTGCTAGAGGCGCTGGGCCGCCTGTCGCGAGGCCCCGGGAGCGCCGGACTGGCCGCCCTGCTGCGGCGCCACGCCCCGACGTGGCTGATTCAGATGCCCGCACTAGTCAGCGAGGAGGAACGGGGTGCGCTCCGCCGCGAGGTCATCGGCGCGACGAAAGAGCGGATGCTGCGGGAGATGGCGGAGGCCATGGAGGCGCTCGCGGCGGAGGCGCCGCTGATCCTGGTCCTGGAGGATCTGCATTGGTCCGACTATTCCACCCTGGATCTGATCACATCCCTTGCGCGCCGTCGTGGGCCGGCGCGTCTCCTGCTGATAGGAACCTATCGACCCTCGGAGGCCCTGCTCAGCCATCACCCCCTGGAGGCCGTGAAACAGCAGCTGCTGATGCGTCGCCGATGCCAGGAAGAGTGCCTGGCCTATCTCCCGGAGACCGCGGTTGCCGAGTACCTGACGCGACGCTTCGCGGGGGCCAGGCTCCCGGGTGAGGTGGCGCGGGCGATTCATCAACGGACCAACGGCAATCCTCTGTTCATGGTGAACGTCGTCGAATACCTCGCCTCGAGAAAGCTCATCGTCTCCGATTCGGCGCCGGATCTGCGGGAGGTTCTCAAGGAGGTGGAAACCGGAGTGCCTGAAAGCCTGCGGCAGATGATCGAAATGCAGGTCAACCGTCTGCCGGCGGGCGAGCAATCACTGCTTGAGGCCGCGAGCGTGGCCGGGCTCGAGTTCTCCGCTCTCGCTGTCGCCGCCGGGCAGGAGGCGGCCCTGCCCGCCGTCGAGGAGGCCTGCGAAGCCCTCGCGCACCGTGGACAGTTCCTACGGCCGACGGGCACCGGATGTCTGCCCGACGGCACCGTGTCGGCTCGCTTAGGCTTCATCCATTCTCTCTACCAGAGCGTGCTGTACCACCGGATCCCCCTGGCCCGGCGGCTCCGGCTCCACCAACGGATCGCCGAGCGGGGGATCGCAGTCTATGGCGAGCGTGCCGGAGAGATCGCGGGGGAGCTGGCCGTCCACTTCGAGCAGGCGCGTGACTACCGGAGCGCCATCCGGTATCTTCGGGAGGCGGCCGACAACGCCGCGAGGAGATTCGCCAACCGCGAGGCGGTCGCCCATCTGACCCGCGCCTTCGACCTCGTTAACCACCTGCCCGCTGCCGAGCACGGGGGTCTCCAGATGGCGATCCTGGAACAGGTGGGCATGGTCCGTCGTTCCATGGGGGACATGCAGGGCGCCGCCGACGACTTCGAGGCCCTGGTCGCCCTCGCCCGGGAACAGGGGCGGGCGAACGCGTAGGTCAGGGGGCTCTTCTACCTCGGCAGCGCCCTATTGTGGTTCGATCGGTCCAGGTTCGAGGCGGCCACACGACAGGCCATCGATCTGGCCGGCCGTCTGGACGACGATCTCCTGCGACTCCACGCTCGAGGTTACGCGGCGTATTGGAATCTCCTTCTGCGAGGCGCGAGGAGGACGTCGGCGCACCCGGCGGGGCGATCGACGCGGCGCGCCGTGCAGGGGACCGCCTGCTGCTAGGCCAGCACGTGGCCCGCGCCTCCTACTTCCGATGCCTCCGATCGGAATACCGTGCCGGCTGCGACGCGGCCCGCGAGGGGATGGACCTGTCGCTCGAAGTCGGGGATGGATTCGACTATCTGCTCTGCCACTTCTTCCTCGCCTGGGCTCTTCTGCATATCGGGCAGTGGGGCGACATGTTGAGCGTGCTTGAGAAGGGAATCCGGATGGCGGAGAGCAACGGCATCAGCTTTGGGCGACGCTTTTCCAGCTAGAGCAGGCCCTGCTTTACGAAAGGGCCTTCCACTTCGAGGCCGCGCGTCGACTCTGCGAGCAGGGGCTCACGAGGGCGCGTGAATCGGGTCATGGGCACAGCCAGCTCCTCAGTCAGGTGCTGCTCGGGTTCGCCTATCTCGGCCTGGGGCGACACGACCGGGCGCAGCACTGCCTGGATGAGATCGCGAAACCGCAGGCACGCGGCGGCGTGCTGATGGATTGGAACTGGCAAATGCCGCTCGGTCTGTGTCTGAGTGAGCTCGAGCTGGCCCGAGGAGATCGCGCCCGGGCTCGCGAGGAGGCCGAGAGGGTCTGCTCCCAGGCCGCCCCGACCGGCGAACGCACCTACCTGTCGCTGGCCCGGAGGATGCTGGCGCGAATCTTCGACGAGGAGCAGGACCTGCCGCGGGCAATCGCGGAGATCGACGCCGCCCTGGTTGTGCTCGAGGGGTCCGAGGCACCGACGGCCGAGTGGCAGGTGTGCGCGACGGCCGCGCATCTCTACCGCAAAAGTAGCCGGAACTCCGATTCGATCGCCTGCACTTCGAGAAGCGCGAGAACCATCAGGCGCATCGCCGACTCCCTTGGCGCCGCCCCGGCTCTGCGGCGCACCTTTCTTTCCGCCCCTCAGGTCCTCGAAGCCACGAGCCAGAGCTGAGCGGATCCCGGGCCCGATCACGGGGGCCCACGCAACCCGGTCACCCCGCCGCGGATCGGGCGGATCGCACGCGGCGTCAGGGACAGGCGGCCACTGCCTGCGGCAGGCAGGCGGGGTTCCCGGCAGGGCGCTCAACGTTGTTGCTGTTGACTCCGTAGGAGCCCTCGCGCGTGGCGTTGCGGGGTACGACGAGGTAGAACTCGCTGGCCGCCGCGGGCGTGAAGGTCAGGGCCGTGGCGCCCGAGGTGCTGCAGAACTTCCGGCTGTACCTCGTGAAGTCGCTCATGTCGCCCGCGTAGATCTCGAAGTCGGAGTCGCCCACCAGGCACGAACCGCCCCAGCTCAGCCGGATGTCTCCGCCCGCCGCGTGGGCCACGGTCAGGGGGGTCCCCGGCACCCGGCCTCCGTCGGGAACGCTCCCGGCCCCGGCCTGCCCCGTCGAGAACTCAACCGTCAGTGCGGGCTGCGCCGACGCGACCGGGTTGTTGCGGGAGTCGAAGCGCTTCGTGGTGGACAGTGAGGACTCGTTGCCGATCAGGATCCATCCGAAGTTGCCGGCGGGGTTGTCGAGCCAGCCCTGCACGTCCGATACCATGGCCGCCGTGGACAGGAACGTGTAGACGCCGATGGGTCCGACCTGGACGGTCGTGCTGGGTGTCGTGACGAAATCGCCTGCTGCTCCCGGTCCGCTCCAGCGGGTGGTGTCGAAGAACCGGTGGATCCAGGTGGCGTCGCCGGGGGTGGACGCGACACCACCCCCCTCTTCTCCGATGGGGTCCGAGGTCCCCTCGCCCCAGTCGGCGAGCAGGCGGTGCAGGGACACCGGCTGCAGCGCGGAGATGGCACGTGACATGTTGAGGGTCAGATCCACCCGGGTGATGACCGCCCCGGCCGGGATCGATCCCGCGACGCCGAAGGCGATGACGCCGCGCCGGATGGCGCCGCCGCTGATGATGTCGGTCCGCCCGACGAAGAAGTGCTCGCCGGCGCCGTTGCTCAGCGAACCCGTCGAGCTCTCGTAGAGGGTGTTGTCCTTGCCGGCGGCGAGCGTCACGACCTCGGCACGCGCCGCCGGGTCGAGCGCGAACAGGCCGCACGCCACGGCGGCCGCGACGCGACAGGCGCGCGCGACTGTCACGCCGACTCCTCGAGCCGCGCCACGTTATCGGACGGGCCGCCGCCGGATCACCTCCGCGCAGTCGTCGGCGCCGAACGCCTCGCCCCCGACGATCTGACCGCGGATTTCACCGCCGGGATGGAGCTGCGTATGGACGTTGACGTAGGTCAGTCCGTTGAGCATCGCTTGGATCAGCGCCGGGGTCAGCGTCCCGCCGCCGGTCACGGTCCCCGAGGCCCCTCCGATCGCCGACAGAGGCACGATGACGGGGGCATTCACTCCGGGCTGCGCCGGAGCATGTATGTGCGCCGCGATCGCGTTCCCGGACAGCCCCTGGTACGTGCAGCCGACCGTTACGTCCCCCGAGGACTGGGCGAGGGTCACCGTGCAGGAGCCGCGGCCGATGGACGTGTTGGCCGGGACCTCCTGCGATCCGTCCAGACCGAACTCGAAGCGCGTGATCGAGGGATCGGCATCGGGACGGCGGTGACCTGTGACCGTGAGCACCTGGGTGCCGCCGCTGCCGGCCACCTCGAGCCCGAGCGTCCCGATCACTTCTTGGAGGTCGAACTTCAGGATCAGGTCGGGGATGCCGTCGGCGACGTCGGAGCCCTCGCTGCATCCGCACAGTTCACCCGCGGGTGGGGTGCCGGCGTCCTCCACATGAACGCGCAGGGGACGCACGGCGGCCGGCACGAGCTGCCCGCGGATCTCGCCACCCGGGTCGCGTGTCGAGTGGACGTTCACGTATGCCAACCCCGCCAGGATGATCGCCTCCTGCGTATCGGTCACCGTCCTGCAGAAACCGGTGAAGCTGCCCGGCCCGGGAATGCCAAACAGCACGGGCGCCTCCTGGGCGCGGGTGGCAGGCCCGTGGACGTGCTGCACCGTCTGCTCCCCGAGCAGCCCCTCGAACGTCAGGTCCATGCAGAAGAGATTCGTGTCGGCGTTGAGGGTCGCGACGGTGTGACCGGTGGCCGTGCTGCCGGTCCCGGTGCCGCCGTTGGCCTGGGCTCCGTCCAGCGGCCCGCCGAGGGCGTGCATCGGCAGGGCGCGTGTCAGCGTCAGCGTGGACTGATCGACCTCCGCCACGTCGAAGTGATCGGTCCCCAGCACAGCGACCGGAAGCACCCCCTGGGCCGCACGGTTCAGGCGGTTGGGACAGGTCCCCGGCCTGATGTCGAGGGCCGGATTGATCACCTCGACCAGCCGCTCGACGCGTCCGGTGTTTCCGGTGGGAGCGAGGGCGATCGATCCGAGGGCGTAGAGCTCGCGGTCTTCGCCCTGCCCGAATCCTTTCAGGAAGAGGCCGTAGGGGATGTCCTCCCGGCCGATGGTGAATTCCTTGATGGCGTAGCCGGAGGCGTCGGACCCGTCCAGGAAGTAGAGGCGGCCCCCGGGCGTCGAGAAGCTGCTGCTGAAATCGCCGAACACGTAGCGCCCGACCAGGCTCGGTGAGCGGGACCCGCGATACACGTACCCGCCGATGACCGAGATGCCCCCCTCCGCATGCGAGTAGTCGACGATCGGATCGAGGAGCGGCTCGCCCAGCGGACCCGTGCTGCTGCAGGTAGCGGGCGGCGTGTTGGGGTTGAACGGGTCGAAGCAGCTCAGGCCCTCGCGGATCACCCAGCCGTAGTTGCCGCCCTTGTGGATGATGTTCACTTCCTCGAAAAGGTTCTGGCCGACGTCCGCGAGGACCAGCCGATTGTCGCCGCCGGGACCGTCGTCGAACGCGAAGCGGAAGGGATTACGCAGACCGTAGGCGTAGATTTCGTCCAGCCCGTCGGCGCCGACGAACGGATTGTCGGCCGGAATAGCGTAGGCGAGCGGCGACTGCGGCGGGCCATCGACGTCGATGCGCAGGATCTTTCCGAGGAAGGCATTGATGTTCTGCGCATTGCCGATCGGACCGTGCGAAGGGGGCGTGTCGGCGAGACCGTCGTTGGCTCCCCCGCCGTCACCGAGGGTGAAGTAGAGCATGCCGTCGGGGCCGAACGCCACCGTTCCCGAATTGTGGTTGAACTGCGGCTTATCGACGCGGAACAGGATGGTGCCGGCCGGGTCCGCCACATCGGGATCGGACGATACGTGAAACTCCGCCAGGATCTCCTCGTGGCAGCCGCGGGCTGTGCCGAAGCAGGGCTCCCCCGGCGCGCCAGCGCGCGGCGCGCTGTAGCGCACGAAGAAGCGGCCGTTCTGGACGTAGTCGGGATGGAAGGCGAGACCCAGGAGTCCCCGCTCGTCGAAGCCGGGATTGACCGTGACGATTCGGTCCCTGAGATCGAGAAACGGCGTCGGAAGCAGCACGCCCTTCTTGACGATCCTGATCAGACCGCCCTGATCGACGATGAACAGGCGGCCCGAGCCGTCGTCGGCGTTCGCCAGGTGCGGCGCTCCGACGATTCCGGCGGCGACCACTTCCCGTTTGATCATGATGTCGCCCTTGGTGATCTCGGACGCCGAGGACGGGGGCGCCGTGAACAGGACGACTGCCGCCAGCGCCAAAGACGCCTGCCCGACCCGCCTTGAGACACCCGCGACGGCCGTCGTCACTGATTTCCTTGAGAACATGGAGATTCCCTCCTGGAATTGCAGCATTCCGTCCGGACGCTTCCGGGGCCGGCGTAGGCTCACGCCGGCGCCCGAAGGCTCCGCCGGGGTCGACACACACGCCGCTCCGGCGGCGCTCCCCGGGATTGTGCTGGTCGCAAGGAAATTTACCGGGAATCCACCGGCGGATTTGTAATATTTCGGTAAGGTTTCGGTAAGCGCCCGCTCGACGCCGTTATGGACAGGGCACAGGCAGGGTCCGCTCCAAGCCAAGCGAGTCGAAGCCCGCAGACTGTTCCCCCACTGCGATGACGGCGGTGACGAGGTAGGCGAAGGCCTGGCCGGACGGTGGAACAAGGGTCTCCGGGAAGGACCGATCGGCCGGGTCGACGTCGTCCGCGTCGCGGCAGGAGTCCGGCAGCCGGCTCAGATGGCCGGAGAACAGAACGCTGTACACGTGGTAGGCCACCGCACCGCTCACCGGTTGCCACGCGAGCCTGCTGGACCCCGCGGAACCGCCTGAGAGCTCGAGGCCGGGGACTTCGTTGCGATCGTATTCGTAGGCGCCCCGATCCGGCGCAGCGACGCCGTCGCGGTCCCCGTCGAGCGGCCGCCTCTGACCCCGGGCGTCGTCCGGCGGCGCCTCCGCTCCCAGAGCCGAGTCGATGGCCGGCGATCCGGCAAGTGGCCGGAAGTCGGACCCGGAGGGGTCGACCAGGATCGGATCGGTCTCGAGATTGGACGGCTCGGAGCATGAGGATGCAGTCGACCCGCTGCATGTGCCGCGCGCGTTGAGGTAGAAAAGGTTGTTCAGCACCTGGACGCCGGGAGATTCCAGATCCATGGCGCCACCCGTGTTCGAGGCCCGGTTATCCAGGAAAATGTTGTTGACGATGCGCGGGGCCCCCTGGGTGAGGAGCGACGCGCCGCCGCCGGTGCGGGCGGCATTGCGATCGAGCGTGTTGTTGATCATCAAGGGGTTGCTGAAGTAGGCATCGGCTCCGCCCCCGAGCCCCGTTCCGGAGCCACTCGCGACGGCGGTGTTGCCAACGATGACGTTGTTGATCAGCACGGGAACGCCGTACCCGCCCAGCTCGAGCCCCCCCCCGAACTTTGCCGAATTCGAAGTGATGGTGTTCGCAGCGAACACGGCATCGGTGCCGGGCAGAACGTAGGCATCCACACCCCCACCCGCCCCTGCCGTGTTCCCGGTGATCAGGTTTCGGATGACCCGGGGGGCGCCTCCCTCGACATGAAGTCCGCCGCCGTAATCGGCGTCATTGGTGGACAGAATGTTGCTCGAAACGGTGGCGCCGCTGTGCAGCACGGCGACCCCCCCGCCATAGCTGTAAGAGTAGGCGCTGCCGGGCGAGGCGAGATTGCCGACGATCTCGTTGAAACGAACGACGGGTGATCCTCCGTCGATCCGCACGCCCCCGCCTGTGCCGGCCTGGCCGCCGGTCAGGCGGAACCCCTCGAGGCGCGTGCCCGCGTCACAGTCGAAAAGCCTCGCCACCGACGCCCTCCGACCGCCATCGATGATGGTGACGGACGACCCGGCGCCGACGACGGCGACGCCGCTCTTCAGGCTCAGGTTTTCACTGTAAGTGCCCGCGGCAACCGCCACCTGATCTCCGGCGAGCGCCGCGTCGATGGCGTTCTGGATCAGCCGGTAGTCGGCGGGCCCGTCATCGTCCACCGTCAGCGTGCGCGCAGGCAAGAGAGTCATCGTCAGGGCGACGGAGCCTGCGGCGGCCGCGAGTCGGATCGGGAGCGCGCGCGGCCGACGGCCCGGTTCGAGGAGACACCTCGCTCCGGACGACGCTTCCACGGACCGGGGCATGCTAAAAGAATACCCTCATGCCGCCGGCTGCGCCACGGGAAAAAAACGGACAGGCGGGTCTGGCTCTTGCCACGCGTCGTCTCGAACGCACGCGTGACCGCGGCGCGACAGACCATCTCAGCTCGACAGCCCGATCCCCATGGCGTCGAGACAGCGAAGGAGCAGTCCCGG
>DAISWT010000097.1:0-9035 GCA_036826235.1 Acidobacteriota bacterium
GAACGCGGCGGCCCCGCCCCGGCGCACGGCCGCGCAGGAGGTTGCCTGATGCCCGGGAGCAGGGGGACCGTGCGGGCGGGACCGAACCCGCCCTGGCTGCGTATCCGTCTGGAGACCGGCCCGATTTTCTCCCTGGTCGGGGGCATGGTGCGGGGGCTCGGGCTGCACACCGTCTGCCAGGAGGCGCGCTGCCCCAACATCTACGAATGCTGGGGCGCCCGCACCGCCACTTTCATGGTCCTGGGGGACGTCTGCACCAGGAGCTGCGGCTTCTGCGCCGTCGCGACCGGCCGCGCTCGTCCGGTCGACCGGCAGGAGCCGGAGCACGTCGCCGAGGCCGTTCGTCACCTGGATCTGCGGCACGCCGTCATCACCATGGTGGACCGCGACGATCTTCCCGACGGCGGTGCCGCGCACGTCGCCGCGGTGATCCGAGCCGTCAGGCGACGCAACCGCGACTGCGAAGTCGAGATCCTGACCTCCGACTTCCGCGGCGTCGAGCGGCCGCTCGAGATGATTCTGCCGGAGGGGCCGGTCACCTTCAGCCACAACATCGAGACCGTCCCGAGACTCTATCCGACGGTGCGCCCGGGCTCCCGGTTCGAGCGGTCGGTCGGCCTCCTCAAGGAGGCCATCCGCTGGCGCGGCACGGCGGCGCGACCGCTCGTGAAGACCGGTCTGATGGTCGGGTTGGGCGAGGGCGCGGATGAGCTGCACGCGACCTTCGCCCGGCTGGCGGACGAGGGCGTCGAGATTCTGACCGTCGGTCAGTACCTGCGCCCGACCCTGCTGCACCTGCCGGTGGCGCGCTACTACCACCCCGACGAGTTCGCCGCGCTGCGGGAGCAGGCGCTCAGCCTCGGCTTCCGGCACGTCGAGGCCGGGCCTCTCGTGCGCAGCTCCTACCATGCCCGACGCCACACCGAGTCGGCCGTGTCGCATTCCCCGCTTGACAGGGCTGCCGGCAATCCATAATATACGACAGTAGATGTCGCATTTCGGGCCGCAGCCCGGGGAGCCACGTTGATACGATTGTCGAAACGGACTGATTACGGTTTTCTGGCGATCCGACACCTGTGCTCGGCCCCCGCGGGGGAGTACCGCAGCGCCCGGGAGATCGCGGCCCGTTACAGCATCCCGCCGGCCCTCATGGCGAAGCTGCTCCAGAGGCTGGCGCGGCGCGGCCTGGTGGCTTCGCACCACGGCATCAAAGGGGGCTATCAGATGGCGCGTCCAGCCTCCCAGATCACCCTGTGGGAGATCATCGAGGCGCTGGAGGGCCCGGTCCCGCCGCACGAGTGCGCGCACGTGTCGATCGAGGAGTGCCGCCGCGCGGGATCCTGCGACGGCCGGAGGCCGGTCCTGGCCGTGCAGAAGAAGATCGCCGAGGTCCTCGGGCGCACCACGCTGCACGACCTGGTGAAGCAGGAAGGAGCCGGCGAATGACCCGGACGCCCGTCTACATGGACAGCCACGCCACGACCCGGGTCGATCCGCGCGTCGTCCAGGCGATGCTGCCGTGCTTCGACACCGAGTTCGGCAACGCCGCGTCGCGAACGCACGCCTTCGGCTGGCGCGCGGAGGAGGCGGTGACGCGCGCGCGCACGCACATCGCGCGTCTGATCGGGGCGGACCCGAAGGAGATCGTGTTCACCTCCGGCGCCACCGAGAGCGACAACCTGGCGATCTTCGGAGCCTTCGAGGCGCTGAGATCGAAGGGCGACCACATCGTGACCGGCGCGACCGAGCACCACGCCGTCCTCGACCCTGTCGCCAGGCTGCAGTCGCGCGGTGCGCGCGTCACGGTCCTGCCGGTCGATCGCGACGGCCGCGTCGACCCCGGCGATGTGCGCCGTGCCATCACCGGGAGCACGGTCCTGGTCTCGCTCATGCTCGCCAACAACGAGGTCGGGACGCTCCACCCGGTCGCGGAGATCGGGGCGATCTGCAAGCAGGCGGGCGTCCTGTTCCACAGCGATGCCGCGCAGGCCGTCGGCAAGGTGCCCGTCGACGTGCAGGCGCTGGGCGTCGATCTCCTGTCGATGTCGGCGCACAAGGCGTACGGACCGAAGGGCATCGGCGCGTTGTTCGTGCGGCGCAAGAACCCGAGAGTGACGCTGGAGCCGATCCTGTTCGGCGGGGGCCACGAGCGCGGGCTGCGTTCCGGCACGCTGAACGTTCCCGGGATCGTCGGCTTCGGAGAGGCCCTGCGGATCGCCGCGGCCGAGATGCCCGAGGAGTCGCGCCGCCTGCGCGCTCTGCGCGATCGGCTGCACCAGGAGATCGCCGCGCGCCTCGCCGACGTGACCCTCAACGGCCATCCGGTGGAAAGGCTGCCGCACAACCTCAACCTCAGCTTCGCGTACGTGGAGGGGGAGGCCTTGATGTCGGCCCTCGACGACATCGCGGTATCGTCCGGCTCGGCCTGCACGTCGGCCAGCAAGGAGCCGTCGCACGTGCTGCGCGCCATGGGCAGGACCGACGACCAGGTGGTGACATCGATCCGCTTCGGCCTGGGGCGCTTCAACACCCGGGACGAGGTCGACTACGTCGTCGAGCGCGTCGAGGGCGCGGTCACGAGGCTGCGCGCCCTCTCGCCCCTGTACGAGGCGGCTGGCGGTGGTGCCAGGTTCTCGAGGCGGTGAGAAACGTCAAGGAGGAACGATGATTCAGGTCACGGAGAAGGCGGCGGAACAGATCAAGAAAATCATGGACAAGGAAGGGCTGCGGGACCACGGTTTGAGAGTCGCCGTGGTCGGAGGCGGCTGCTCGGGCATGTCGTACAAGCTGCACTTCGAGAAGACAGCGAGTGCGGACGACAAGGTCTACGAGCAGGGCGGCGTGCGCATCATCATCGACAAGAAGAGCTCGATCGTCCTGAACGGCACGACGCTCGATTTTTCGGACGGACTCAACGGCACCGGTTTCACGTTCAGCAACCCGAACGCCAAGTCCACCTGCGGCTGCGGCACCTCGTTCTCGGCGTAAAAGCCCGCACGATGTTGCGCGCCCCGGATCGCGCGTGCTAGGATCCGCGGCAGCGCCACGCAAAGCAATCGCGCTCTCGATCACCGAACAGCAAGGGCGGGGATGGCTCACAAGAAGAGCTTTCTTTCGGGCCAGAGGATTTACCCGGATCCGATCCGCGGCGGAATGACCGTGGATCGGCTGATCGAGGAAACATTCCTCGCTTACAACGGCGGGCGCCTGCAGAAGGCCTGCCGCCTGTTCTGCGAGAAGATGCTGCAGGAGGACGTCACCCTCGGGCTGAGCCTGTCCGGGGCGCTCACGCCGGCCGGCGTCGGCCGCTCGTGCCTCATCCCGCTCATCAAGTCCGGCTTCGTCGACTGGATCGTGTCGACCGGCGCGAACCTCTACCACGACACGCACTACGGGCTCGGCATGTCGCTGCACCGCGGCACGCACGATGTGGACGACACGCTCCTGCGCCGCGAAGGCGTCATTCGGATTTACGACATCCTGTTCGACTATAACGTCCTGCTGGACACCGACAACTACCTGCGCGCCATCATGGCGGAGAAGCCCTTCAACAAGGAGATGGGCACCGCCGAGCTCCACTATCTGCTCGGCAGGTACCTGGCGGCGCGCGAGAAGGAGATGGGCGTGGAGGACACCTGCGTCCTCACCGTCGCCTACCGTGCCGGCGTGCCGTGCTACGTCTCCTCGCCCGGCGACTCGTCGATCGGCATGAACGTCGCCGAGCTGGCGATGCGCGGCACCGGTCCGCGCATCGATGTGTCGCGCGACGTGAACGAGACCGCCGGCATCGTGTACGCCGCCAGGCAGGGAGACGGCAAGAGCGGCGTGGTGATGCTCGGCGGCGGATCCCCGAAGAACTTCGTCCTGCAGACCGAGCCGCAGATCCAGGAGATCCTCGGCCTGACCGACCGCGGCCACGACTACTTCATCCAGATCACCGACGCGCGCGCCGACACCGGTGGGCTGTCGGGCGCCACGCCGTCCGAGGCGGTCTCCTGGGGCAAGGTCGACCCTGACAGACTCACCGATTCGGTGGTCGTTTACACCGACAGCACCATCGCGGTGCCGCTGCTCGTGGCCTACGCGATGTCACGCGCCAAGCCGCGCCCGCTGAAGAGGCTGTACGACCGGCGCGACGACCTGGTCGAAAAGCTCAGGAAGGATTTTCTCGCCGAGCACGAGCGCCGGCTGAGGGAGCGGGTGACAGGCCCGCACCGGTGATCCTGTTCTGGAAGCGGCCGGGGTCGAACGCCGTCAAGTCGAAGCCCGGGTCCGCGCCGCGCAGCAGGCGGAGGATCAGCAGGCCGGTCAGCGGCGCGAGCAGGATCCCCTGGCGCAGGTGGCCGCAGGCGTACAGCAGACCCGGCGCCGCGCCGCGGCCGATGGCGGGGAGATCGTCCCCGGTGGCGGGGCGCAGCCCGGCCCAGGCGGAGTGAAACGGAGCGTCCCGCAGCGCGGGGACCAATGCGATTGCCGCGGCCGTCAGCGCCGCGATCGCCGGGGCGGTCACCCTCCTGTCGAAGCCGGCGCGCTCCATCGTGCTGCCCGCGAGGACGCGGCCATCGCGCCGCGGCACCAGGTAAAAATCACCCGAGTACAGGGGCCGACCGGGGACCGCCGCGGGACCGAGGCAGGCGATCTGGCCGCGCACCGGGACCGACGGCACGGGAGCGAGGCCGTCGCCGGCGATCTCCCCGGACCACGCGCCCGCCGCGATCACGACGGCGCCGGCGCCCACGCGCTCCGGCCCGGCCTGCACGCCGACCACGCGGCCGTTCGCGACCAGGAGACGATCCACGCGCGCGCCACGCTCCAGGTGCGCCCCGCTGCGCTCGGCCGCCCGTTCCAGGCCCTGCACCAGTAAGACGTTGTCCACGCTCCGATCGCGCGGCAGGTAGAGCCCCTCGACGCAGTCCGCGCGCAGAGACGGCTCCAGACGCCGTAACTCCCCGCCCCGCACGCGTTCGGCGGGCAGACCGATCGATCTCTGGAAGGCGCACTGGCGATCCAGCGCCTCCGCCTCGCCGGCTCGCGCCGCCACGACCAGGGTGCCCGGGTCCAGCAGGGCGGGATCGATGCCGCTCTCGTCCGCGACCTCGCGGGCGAAGACGGGGTACAGATCGCGGCTCGCCAGGCACAGCGGCAGGAGCGGGTCGGGTCGATCGGTCCCGAGCTGGGGCCCGAGGAGGCCCGCCGCCGCCGAGGACGCCTCCCGCCCGATCGCTCCCTTTTCGAGCAGTCGCACACGCATGCCGGCGCGGGCCGCCTCGCGCGCGATCGCCAGGCCGATGATCCCGCCGCCCACGACCAGGACGTCGTCGATCGGTCGTCCGTTCATGACCGTGGCAGTCTAGACCCGGCCCCCGCGAGGGTCAACGCGGCCGGAACCGGGGCGCCGAGATGTCCGCGCTGCGGCGGGCGCGTGATACCGCGCCGCGCCTCATGTTCGCGCGCGGCTGAACCGTGGGTCACCCGACCCGCTCGATTGACTTGAACTGACGGCGTTCCTATCATTCGACGCTTTGCCGCCACTCGAGGGGTCGCCTTGCAGAAACGGCGCGAGCTCGCGATCCTGTTCATGACGCTGTTCCTGCTCATGCTGGGCGTCGGGATCATCATTCCCAACATCGCCTACCACGCCCAGGAGAACCGGGCCTCGGCCTTCCAGATCAGCCTGCTGTTCACGCTGTACTCGCTGATGCAGTTCCTGTTCGCCCCGTTCTGGGGCCACCTGTCCGACCGGGTCGGCAGGAAGCCGGTGCTCCTGTTCGGGCTGTTCGGGAACGCCGTGGGGCTGGCCCTGTTCGGGGTCTCCTCCGGTCTTCCCGAGCTGTATGCCGCGCGCGGGCTGTCGGGGCTCATGTCGTCGGCGGCGCTGCCGACCGCGATGGCCTACGTCGCCGACGTCACCGACGAGAAGAGCCGCGGGCGGGGCATGGGGCTCCTGGGGGCGGCCATGGGGCTGGGTTTCATCTTCGGGCCGGCCATCGGTGGGGCGCTGTCGGGGTTCGGCCACAGTGTGCCGTTCCTCGCGGCGTCCGGTCTGAGCCTCGCGACCTGTCTTCTGGCGGCCCTGCTGCTCAGCGAGAGTCTGGGCGCGCGGGCCCGCCATGCCGCCGCGCCCGGCTCGGTGATCGGGGTGGGGGAAGCGCCGCCGGTCGCGACGGAGCCGCACTTCGTCCGGCCCTGGAGGGCGTTCTCGAGCCCGCTCCTGCCGTTCTACCTCGTCGCCTTCTTCGTCACCTTCGCGATGGCGGCGCTCGAATCGATCTTCCCGCTGTTCATCCAGGACCGCTTCGGGTTCGGGGCGCGCGACATGGGCGCGATGTTCCTGTTCATGGGGACCGGTGTCGTCCTGGTGCAGGGGTTCCTTCTGGGGCGCTGGATCGGGGCGCTCGGCGAGGAGAACGTCATGCTGTGCGGTCTGCTGGTGAACGCGCTCGGCTTCCTGCTCGTGATCGCCGCGACCGGACGCGTGTCGCTCACGGCGGCGCTGCTGGTGAGCGGGGTGGGCAATCAGGTCATGCGACCGACCAACGCCTCGCTGCTCACCAAGAGGACCCGGCGCGGCAAGGGAGCGGCGATCGGAATCATGGATTCGTTCGATTCGGCCGGCCGCATCCTCGGACCGATCGTGGCGGGGTCGCTGTACGGTCCGGATCCGCGCTACCCGTATCTCGCCTCCGCCGCGATCCTGGCGACGGTCGGGACGGCGTTGTGGCTGAGGAAAGGAAGGCGGCCGGGCGGCGCGCGCAAGACCGCCCCGGAGATCAGTTCGTCTTCGGAGGAGCCTTGACGATGTGCTCCTGCAGCGGGCGGATATCGTTGATCACCACCTGGGTCACCCGACTGTGGTCCATGAGGAAGTAGGTGCGCACCGTGCCGTCGGGGTTGGCGTACTGGTATTTCTGGCGCGTGGGCGGGTCGGCGCCTGGCCTGGGCCGCCGTTCGGGGCCCCGCGGGCGCTCGCCGAGGATGTCGACCGGCTTGCCGTAAGCCCCGAGGACATCGTTGACCGTCGAGCCCTTGCCGATCCCCTGACTGGTGCGGTAGCCGCCCTCGGCCATGCCTTCGTAGGATCCGTCCAGGTTGAACCCCACCGACGCCAGCTTGAGATCGCCGGGATGGCCGACGGCGATGCACGAGATGCCGGCCTCCTGCGCCGTGACGGTCACGGCGTCCTCCTGGCCCGAGAACGGCGTGACCTGCGCCTTGGGAAATTTCTTCCGGAATGCCTGCAGCGGCTGGCCGATGTACGCCAGTCCGGGGACGCCGATGTGCAGCTCGATGGTGCCGGCGGGCGGCGCCTGGTTCGGGACATCGCCGCCGGCGCGCGCCCCGGCCGGAACGGCGCAGGCCAGGAGGATCGCGATCGCCGATCGTCGGTTTCGCCGCACCCCGCGCCTCTTCAGGAAACCGGGCCCCGCGCCATGTTCCCGGCAGCGGTCATCCCGGCGAGGCCGGGATTATAGCATGCCGATCTCGGCGAACCGGCCCGGCCGCCCTCCCGGAACTGGGGGTAGAATGAGGTTCTTCCGGCGCGCTGACGGACGCCGATCGCGGAGGATGGCATGCAGCCGAAAGGTCATCATCGGGATCGATCGGCCGTCGTGCGGACCGCGTTCGCGCGCCAGGCCCGGGCGTTCGCGCGCAGCCCCCTGCAGACCGATCCCGGGCGGCTGCGGCGCCTGGTGGAGTTCCTCCGCCCGGTGCGCGGCGAGCGGGCGCTCGACGTCGCCTGCGGGCCGGGGATCGTGACCGCGGCGCTCGCGGGCGCCGGGCTTCACGTCAGCGGGATCGATCTGACCCGTGAGATGATCAGCGAGGCCATGGCGATCGGCGCGAGCTGCCTGCAGGGGGATGTCGAGCGGTTGCCCTTCGCGGGAGGGACCTTCGACGTGACGGTGTGCCGCAACTCCTTCCACCATTTCGCCGACCCCGGCGCGGTCCTGGGGGAGATGACGCGCGTGCTGCGCCGGGGCGGGCGCGTCGTCGTGGAGGACATGCGCGCCCCGGAGGACGAGGGGAAGCGCGCCTACCATGAGACGATCGAGCGCCTGCGTGATGTGGCCCACGTCCGCACGCTCACCCCCGGCGAGTTCCGCAACCTGGCGCGCGCCGCGGGTCTTCGGGGGTTCGAGGAGACGCCCGTGTCCTTCGTCATCGACTTCGACGAGTGGATGGACAGGGCCTATCCGGCGCCGGCGGATCGCGAGCGGGCGCGTCTCATGATGCAGGCCTGCCAGGGCGAGGACCTCGCCGGCCTGCGGGCGTGGAGCGAGGCCGGCCGGCTGATGTTCGAACGGCGGAGCCTCCTCTGGCGGGCCTTCCGTCCTGGAGAATGAGGCGACGATGGAAGGCGGCGCCGCTGAACTCCTGCACGATGACGGCACCGGTCCCTACCGGCACTGCCCGCGCTGCGGCGGACCGCTCGCCACGCGCGTCGTCATGCGGCACGACCCGCCCCGGCTGGTGTGCACGGCCTGCGCCTTCGTCTTCTATCTCGACCCGAAGGTGGCGGTCGGCGCCATCTGCCGCACGGAGGGGAAGATCGTGATGCTGCGGCGCGCCATCGAGCCCGCCTACGGCAAGTGGGTGTTCCCGGGAGGGTACGTCGATCGCGGCGAGACGCTGGAGGCGGCGGCGCGCCGCGAGACGCTGGAGGAGATCGGGGCCGACATCCGGATCACCCGGCTGGTCAATGTCTATTCCTACACGGGCAGGCCGGTCGTCGTGGTGGTCTACGAGGCCGAGGTGGTGGGCGGGGCGATCCAGGGAGGCGAGGAAGCCCTCGAGGTCCGCGCCTTCGCCCCGGACGAGATCCCGTGGGACGCTCTGGCCTTCCGCAGCACGCGGGAGGCCCTCATCGAATGCCTGCGCACCGGGGCGCCGGGGAAAACCGGAGCGTGCGGCGAGGGGAGGGACTGATGCTGCTGGAAGGACGGGTGGCGGTGGTGACCGGCGGCGGCCGCGGCATCGGCCGCGCGATCGCCGAGCTGCTCTACCGGGAAGGGGCGCGCGTCGCCGTCGCCTCC
>DAISWT010000098.1:0-4012 GCA_036826235.1 Acidobacteriota bacterium
CCGGTGTCCACGTCCATCTGGGTGAGGCCCCAGCCCGGGGATGGCGCGGGCAGAGGCGGCTCCAGGACGAGCATGACCTGGAACAGCGGGTTGCGGCCGGCATCCCGTCCCCGTCCGAGGGTCGCCACGACGTCCTCGATCGGGACGTCGGCGTGTGCCAGCGCCTCGAGCGTCGTCTCCCGGACGCCCGCGAGAACCTCCCGGAACGTGCGTCCGCCCGAGAGCCGCGTCCGCAGCACCAGCGTATCGAGGAAGAAGCCGATGACGCCGTCCAGTTCGGGGCGGTCGCGGCACGAGGCCACGGTCCCGACCAGGATGTCCTCCTGGCCCGTATAGCGGTAGAGCAGGACGTTGAACGCCGTCAGGAGCGTCATGAAGAGCGTGGCCCCCTCTCTCCGGGAAAGAGCCTCGAGCCGGTCGCGCAGGCTTCCGGGCAGGGCGAAGGTGGGCTGCTCGCCGCGGAACGACGGCCAGGGAGGCCGCGGCCGGTCGCCGGGCAGATCGAGCACCGTCGCGGCGCCCGCCAGCTGACGGCGCCAGTAATCGAGCCCGCCCCGCGAGGCCACTTCACGCCTGCGCCGGCGCTGCCAGCGGGCGAAGTCCCCGTACTGGATCTGGGGCTCCCGAAGGGCCGGCGCCCGTCCCGCGACACGAGCCTCGTAGAGTCCGGTCAGCTCCGGCAGAAACACGGAAAACACCGACACCCCGTCGAAGATGATCTGGTGCAGGGTGATGTAGAGCCGGTGCTCTTCGTCGCCCAGCCGGATCAGCCGGAGTCTCAAGGGCGGTCCGCCGGCCAGGTCGAACGGTCGGCGCGCGTCCTCGGTGGCCAGACGCAGCGCCTCGGGCTCCCGCGCGTCCCCGGGCAGCGAGCGCAGATCCACGACCTGCAACGCGATCCGCGGGGCCGGGTGGACGACCTGCACCGGCCGCCCGGCCACGGTCCGCACCGAGGTGCGCCAGGCCTCGTGTCGCTTCAGGATCTCTTCCAGGCTCCACTCGAGGGCCGCCACATCGAGGGGTCCCGTCCGGCGGACGGTGAATGTCTCGTTGTAGAGCGGCAGCCCGGGGGCGATCTGGGAGTGGAGCCAGATCGCCCGCTGGCTGACGGAGATCGGCGCCGCCGCCCCCGCCGGGCGCCGCGGAATGCTGTCTCCGGCGTCCGGGCTCCTCGGGACATCTCCACGCAGATACCTTTCGAGCAGGCGGCGCTTCGGCTCCGAAAGGGGCACGTCGGGTGCGGCCGGTTGCCTGTCGATCCTCATCGCGACAGCCAGCCGGCTGGCCCCCCTCCGGGCCGGGTCTCGAAGGTCACCGGCAGCGCCTCGAGCCCGCGCAGCCCCAGGTTTGTCCGCCAGACGAGCCGGACCGGCTCGAGGGCGAGGCCGGGCATGCGGCCCAGCATCGCCTCGAGAGCGATCTGCCCCTCGATCCGCGCCAGCGGCGCGCCGAAGCAGAAATGGGCGGCCCAGCCGAAGGCGACATGCCGGTTGTCCTGGCGGGTGATGTCCAGCCGGTCGGGGTCGGGGAAGCGATCGGGATCGCGGTTGGCCGCGCCCATCACCGCGATCACCGCTTGGCGCCTGAGGATCCGCTGCCCCGACAGCTCCAGGTCGGCGGGGGCAAGGCGACCCGTGTGCTGGCTCGGGCTCTCGTAACGGAGCAGCTCCTCGACGGCGGAGGGGATGAGAGACAGGTCGCTCCTGAGCTTTGCGAGCTCCTCCGGGTGGCGCAGCAGCGACAGGACGCCGTTGCCGATGAGATTGGTGGTCGTCTCCTGCCCCCCGACCATGGTGACGATGCAGTTGGCGATCACCTCCTCTTCCGTGAGGCGGTCGCCGCCGACTTCCGCGTTCATCAGCGTGCTCACCAGGCCTTCCCGCGGCCGCTTCCTCTGATCGCGCATCGCCGAGCGGAAGTAGGCGGTCATCTCCTCCACCGCGCGCACGATCTTCGGCGCGTGGTCCGGATTGTGCTGGAAGTTGCCGAGCATCTCCGCGAAATCCTGCGACCAGGCCTTGAGCCGGCGATGGTCCTCCACCGGGACGCCCAGCATCTCGGCGGTGACGATGCACGGCAGGGGCTCCGCGAGATCCGCGATGACGTCCATACGACCCGCCGGGAGGACGGGCTCCAGCAGCCGGTCGGTGATCTCGCGGATGTGGGCCCGCAGGACCTCGACGCGGGCCGGCGTGAAGGCGTGCGCCGCGAGGCCCCTGATCCTGGCGTGGGCCGGTGCGTCCAGGAACAGCATCTGCCTGACCATCACCTGCGCGATCGGGTTCAGCTCGGCCAGACCCATCCGGGTGAGCTGCTCGGGTGAGGGCGTGCGATCCGCGGAGAAGTCGCGCAGAACACGGACCACGTCACTGTAACGCGTGACCACCCAGACATGCAGGAACGGATCCCAGTGCACGGGATCCTCCGTCCGCAGCCGGTGGTAGAGCGGGTAGGGGTCGGCAAGGACCTCCGGTTCGAGCAGGTGGTACAGGCTCAACGGCCGATCGCGGCTCGAGGTGGTGACTCCGCCCGCGCTCATCGAAGCATCCGCGCCGCTTCGTCCTCGCTCAGGGCCTGCAGCTTTTCGAGCAGCAGCCGCTCGATCTCGGCCGAAAGCTCCGCGACTGTCGGCGCCCTGAAAATCGAGCGCAGAGGAAGATCCACGCAGAACACCTCGCGGAGGCGGGCGATGAGCTGCGTGCCCAGCAGCGAATGCCCGCCGAGCATGAAGAAGTTGTCATGAACGCCGACGCGATCGAGGCGCAGAAGAGGCGCCAGAATCCCGGCGATGCGCCGCTCCAGCGGGGTGCGCGGCGCAATGAAGGCTTCGTCCCGGAGGAGCTGGTCCCCCTCCGGCGCGGGAAGGGCCGCGCGGTCGACCTTGCCGCTGGCATTGAGCGGCAGCGACGGGAGCGCCAAGAAAGTCCCGGGCACCATGTAGTCGGGAAGACGGGTCCCGAGAAATCCCTGCAGCTCCGCGCGGCTGGGGCGCCTTCCGGGAGCAGGCACGAAGTAGGCGACCAGGCGGGTGTCCCCCGGCGCGGCCTGGTGGCCGACGACGACGCTTTCCTCGACCGCCGGATGTCGGTTGAGCGCCGCGACGATCTCGGCCGGCTCGATGCGATAGCCGCGGATCTTGATCTGCTCGTCGATCCGGCCCAGGAAGACGAGCCGGCCGTCCGGCAGACGCCGGGCCAGGTCGCCGGTCCTGTACAGACGCGCGCCGGGCTCCGCGCTGAACGGATCCCGGATGAACCGCTCCGCCGTCAGATCGGGACGGCCGAGGTAGCCCCTGCCCACGCCGGCGCCGCCGATGCACAGTTCGCCGGGTGTCCCCGGAGGCACCGGCCGCAGCGATCCGTCCAGGACGTGAACCTGCATACCGTCGATCGGCCGCCCGATGGTGGGCGGGGCGGTCGCGCTTCCGTCGGGACAGACCGGACCCGACGTGGCGACCACCGTACACTCGGTCGGACCGTAATTGTTCACCACCGTGAACGGCAGCCCCGGTGGCGGGTACCGGTGCAGGGTGTCCGCCCCCGTCAGCAGGGTGCGAAGGACGGTGTCGGCGGGCCACGGCAAGGCCATCAGCCGCTCGGCCATCTGGGTGGGCAGGAACGCCAGGCTGATCTTTTCGGACACGAGCCAGTTGCGCAGCGCCTCGGGATTCTGCCGGATCGCTTCGCCGGGAATGTGCACGCTGGCCCCGGCCGTGAGATAGGGCCAGATCTCCCAGACGGCGGCGTCGAAGCCGACGCCGGCGATCTGCGTGGCGCGATCCTCCGGAGTGACGGCGAACTCGCGCCGGTGCCAGCGCACCAGGTTTAACAGGCCGCCGTGCGTGAGCTCGACGCCCTTCGGACTGCCCGTCGACCCGGATGTGTAGACGACGTAGGCCAGGTCCCCGGACGACATCGTGATGCGGCGCCGCCCGGGAGATTCGGGCCCCCCGTCCCGTCCCTGCGGGTCGAGCGGGATCAGGCTCCATCCGCCCTTCGGGAGGCGATCGGCC
>DAISWT010000098.1:4022-8995 GCA_036826235.1 Acidobacteriota bacterium
TCCTGCACCCGGAAGTCGGCGGCCAGGTCGACCACCAGACCGGGGCCGGCGTCGTTCAGGAGAAAGGCCAGGCGCTCCGGCGGAAGCGCGGGGTCCAGGGCGAGGTAGGCCCCGCCCGCTTTGAGGATGCCGAGCGCCCCGACCACCATGGCGGGCGAGCTGTGGAGGCAGAGGCCCACGATCACATCGGGACCGACGCCGCGCGAGCGCAAACGATCCGCCAGGCGCTCGGCCCGCCTCTCGAGATCGCCATAGGTCAGCCGCTGGTCGCCCGCCGCCACCGCAAGCGCCTGCGGAGCGGCCGAGGCCTGCGCGCCGACCAAGTCCGGCACGCCAAGCAGGTCCGGTGGATTGCGGATCAGAGTCGAGGACATGAACCCCACCCCCTTCCTCGCATTCACGCGAACCCGGCCGGGCAGGTCTCGCCCGACACGATCGGGGCGGCCCGTTCCGCGCCGCCCGGAGCCGGCAGCGCGGCGCCGGGTCGCTGGTCGAGGAACGTACGGCACCAGATCTCGAAGGAGAGCAGCGTCCAGATCGGCAGATCCAGGACGCCGCAGCGCTCCGGGTCGGCCAGGAGCCTCTCAACCGCCGCCGTGTCCAGGATGCCGCGGCGCCGGCTGCGCTCCGACAGCAGCAGATCACGGGGGAGATCCCGGAGCGGGCCGCGGAACCAGCGGCCGAGCGGAATCGCAAAGCCGCGCTTCGGTCGTTCGAGGACCGACTCCGGTAGCAGGTCCGCCAGCGCACGCTTCAGCACGTGCTTCGACCGGCCGTTGTGCAGGAGCAGCCCGGGCGGTATCTTCGCGGCGAATTCCACGACCTTGTGGTCCAGAAGCGGCACGCGCGCCTCGATCGAATGGGCCATGCTCATGCGGTCGACCTTGGTCAGGATATCGAGCGGAAGATAGCTGGTGAGGTCCACCTCCTGGAGACGCGACAACCAGTGGCCGCCGCGCGCCAGGCGGCGGGCCTCGCGAAACCACGGGTCGTGGCGGGCGACCTCCTCGAAGACGTCGGGGCGGAGAAGCGCGCGCTGCTCGTCCGGGTCGTAGAGCGTCAGCCGGTTCAGATAGCGCCGGCCGTCCGGCAGGGACAGATGCAGGAGGCGATTGCGTCCCCTCATGCCCCGCCGCATTGACCGGCCGAGCCGGCCCATCGCCCAGCGCTCCAGCGGCCCGTGGCGGCGGTCGCGATCCTCGGCGCGGTAGCGGTCGTAGCCCGCGAACAGCTCGTCACCGCCGTCCCCCGACAGAGCCACCTTCACGTGGCGGGCGGCGAGCTGCGACACCATGTAGGTCGGGATGGCCGAGGAGTCGCCGAACGGCTCGTCGAGATGGTAGACAACGTCCTCGAGGACCGCCGCGGCGTCCGGGTCCAGGATCGCCTCGTGATGCTCGGTCCCCAGGATCCGCGCCACGCGCCGCGCATCGGGAGTCTCGTCGAAATCCTCGTCCCGGAATCCAATGGAGAAGGTCTTCACCGGCCGGTCGGCCCGGCGCGACATGAGCGCGACGATGCTGCTGGAGTCGACCCCACCCGAGAGGAACGCGCCCAGCGGCACGTCGCTGACCATGTGGAGGCGCACCGACTCCTCGAGGAGACCCCGCAACTCGTCGGCGATGTCCGATTCGCGGCGGCCGGCCGCGGGGTCGAACCGTACGTCCCAGTAGCGCCGGATCCGGACTCCGCCGCCAGCGCGGGCGACGAGCACGTGGCCCGGCTCGAGCTTCTTGACGCCCGCGACGATGCTCTGATCGGCCGGGGTATGGAGAGTCGAGAGGAGTGAACCAAGGGCCCGCCAGTCGATCCTGGTCTCCACCTCGGGCAGGCGCAGCAGCGCCTTCAGCTCCGAGGCGAAGACGATGCGACGGCCTATCTCCGTGTAGTACAGCGGCTTGATCCCCAGCCGATCGCGGGCCAGGAGCAGCGTCCTGCGCGACTGGTCCCAGACCGCGAAGGCGAACATGCCGCGAAGCGCCTCGACGCAGGCCGGGCCGCGCTCTTCATAGAGATGGATGATCGACTCGGTGTCCGAGGACGTCCGGAAGCGATGACCGCGGGCTTCGAGGTCGATGCGGAGTTCCCTGTAGTTGTATATCTCGCCGTTGAAGACGATCCACGCGGTCCCGTCCTCGTTGGCGACCGGCTGATCACCCGTCCTGAGGTCGATGATGCTCAGCCGTCGCATCCCCAGGGCCACGCCCGGAGCGACGTACACGCCCTCGCCGTCCGGCCCGCGGTGGCTGAGTGCCGCACACATGGCGCGGAGGCCACCCTCCTGGACGGGCGCGCGGTCGAGATCGACGATGCCGGCGACGCCGCACATTGATTCCCCCCGAGCACCCCGATTTCTGCGTTCCGTCTTCGCCGCTCTGAGATGGCGCCGGCATCACGGCTGCGCAACCGCCGCCCGCGCCGCCTCGAAAGCGTTGACATAGCCCGCGCCCGCGGGCCGCGCCGTCATGACCGCCAGAACGATCAGGATCGCGGCGAGGTCGATCCACCGTGCGGCTCGACTCATCGCCTTGCCCTCCTCTCGGTGATCATCCAAATGGGTCATGACGCACGCGGTCCGGCGTGACGATCCAGCCGGCCGGCGAGCCTGAACGGCGACCGATTCGGGCGGCCCGCCAGCCCGCGTCCGGCGTCCCGCCAGAGCGGCGCCGGCGGAAGGAAGGCCAGGCGTCCGGCGCGGGCCAGGGTCTCGGTGTGGATCGGCTCCCTGGCGCCGGCCCCCTGGCCCAGAAGAACGACCTTGATCGTATCCAGCAGGATGCGAGCGTCCAGAAGGATGGAGCGGTGCTTGATGTAGTAGAGATCGTAACGCATCTTCTCTGTCTCTTCTTCCAGGTTGTTCGCATAGCCATAGCGGACCTGCGCCCAGCCCGTGACTCCCGGCCGCACCAGCGAGCGCAGCCAGTAGTAGGGAACGGTCCGGGTGAACAGGTCGAAGTTGGTCACAGGGTGTGGCCGTGGACCGATGAGATTGATGTCGCCGCGCAGGATGTTCACGAACTGGGGCAGCTCGTCCAGGCGGAACTTGCGCAGCCACCGGCCGGCCCGAGTGATGCGCTCGTCGTTGTCCCCGGCCCACTCCGAGGTCGCCCTGCGGGCCGGATGCATGGTCCGGAACTTCAGCAGCTTGAACCGCCTCCCTTCCAGGCCGACGCGCTCCTGGACGAACAGGGTTGGGCCGCGCGAGTCGAGCCAGATCAGCAGGGCGATAAGCGCCATGAGGGGGGCGGTTGCGATCAGCCCGGCCGTCGCGACCACGACGCTGAGCGCCCTCGCCAGGACCTCATGAACCCGGGAGCTGGGGAATCTGGAAAAGGCCAGGGAGCCCGGAGAGACCGACTCGATGGCGATCTTGCCGGTGAGGCGTTCCAGGATCTTGACCCCGTCCTCGACCGCAACTCCCCGCACACGCGCCTCGAGAAGACGCTGGACCGGCAGCCGGCCGCGGCGATCGTTCAGGGCCACGACGATCCGGTGGGGCCCGGTCAATGACAGGATGGGGCCGAGATCGTCCAGCGTTCCGAACACGGGCGCCGCCATCAGGGGCGGCAGGCCCTCTCCATGCTCCGCGACGACGCCGACGACGGCGTCGCGGGAGCCGGGCCGGGTCTCGAGCTCATGGACGATCTGTCTGGCCAGCGGGCCGGTCCCCAGGACCAGGTTCCGTCGCAGGAACGGCCGGAGCGCGGCGACGCCGTAGACCAGCGCCCGCAGCGGCAGGACCAGGGCGATCGGCGCGGTCAGCATCACGATCAACGAGGCGGGCCGCGTCCCGGCCGACGGGATCACCTTCCAGATGACGAGCGTCAGGCCCAGGGCGAGCCCCGCCGAACGCGGCAGGCGGGCGAGGAATGCCCTGAACGTGCGCACGGCGCGCAGGTCATAGAGCTCCTGGTAGTAGAAGGCGACGACGCACGAGAGGGAGAGCGCCAGGGCCCGCCCCAGCGCGCCGGTGAGGTGGATCGCGCCGCCCGGCCCGGTTCCCGGATCGAGGTGCAGGGCCGCGTAGGCCGCCGCGCTGAACATGACGCACTCGAGGAGGGCCAGGATCAGCGCCATGCCGCGACCGCCTTTCTGCGCGCCGGGCGCTGTGCGCTTTCGGCGCGGGCCTCGTCACGCGTGCGGCCGTAGTAGCCGCGGTACTCGGAGGACATGCGGGCATCCTGGTTGAACACGATGCCGAGCAGCTTGGCAGGATCGACCAAGCGCAGCCCTTCCTCCACCAGGCGTCTCGGCGTGCTGTGGGCGGCGACGACCACCAGGAAGGCGTCGACGCACCTGGCGAGGACCCGGTTGTCGGACACCGGGACGAGGGGTGGAGTGTCCACCACCACGCTGTCGTAACGCTGCCGCGCCTCGCCGATGACCTCGGCGAGTCGCGGCGACCTCACTACCTCGTACGGGTCCTCCGGCCGGGGACTGGCCGGCAGGACGTCAAGACGCGAACCGGGAAGCCGCTTCACGAACTCCTCGAAGTCCGCCGCCGGGGTCCGCACCGCCCCCGTCAAGCCCGGGGAGGAGTCTCCCAGCCCGACGAGACGGGCGACCGAAGGCATATGCAGGTCGGCGTCGACGAGCAGAATGCGCGCCGTGACATCCTGTGCCAGGGCTCCTGCCAGATTGATCGCGGTGGTCGTCTTACCCTCCTTGGGAACCGCGCTGGTCACGGCGATCACGTCCATCTCCCCGCGGCGGCTCTCCAGGACGTGACGGAGCGACCGGTATTGCTCCGCCTCGAACGTGGCGGGAGCGACCAGACTCACGAGCCGCCCGTCGATCGGACCCGGGCGCCAATCGATCGCCCTTGCCGGCGGCTCCCCTCGCGCCGCGCTCTCCAGCTGACCCGGCTTGGCCGCCGGATCGGCCCCCGCTCCTGCCTCGTGCATCGAGCCACCTCGTCTCGAGCGATCGAACCGTCGATCGACCCCTGATCTGTCGTCGACTCTTGTACACGC
>DAISWT010000099.1:0-8966 GCA_036826235.1 Acidobacteriota bacterium
GGTTGCCCTGGTGACCGAGAAGGTCCAGGGCCAGCAGGACTGAGAGGAATTTTTCATGGCCATGCAGCTCGGCTCCAGCGGCGTCAAGTCGGACATCAACGTCACGCCCTTCGTCGATATCGTCCTGGTCCTCCTGATCATCTTCATGGTGGTCACGCCGATGCTCAGCCGGGCCCTGGATGTCGCCGTGCCGCCGAAGGATCCATCGGTTGCCCCCCCTCCCGATCCTACGGAGCAGCTGATCATCAGCGTCAAGGGCCCCGACAATCCGCCGAAGGTTTTCCTGAACCGGGAGGAGATCTCCGGCGGTCTCGACGGCGTCAGGGACCGGGTCACCGAGCTGATGAAGGGGCGACGCGAGAAGATCGTCTTCTTCCAGGCCGACGCCGAACTGAACTATCAGGATGTTGTCAATGTCCTGGACAAGATTAAGGAAGGCGGCGCCGAGATAGGCCTGATCACCGATGAGAACCTGGACGTGACGCAGGCCGGCCAGTAGCGCCTCCCGAATTTCCCTCGAACAGCCGCGGCGCGGCGGACCGGGAGCGGCATTTCGCCATGGCCTCCCACCAGAGCAGCCTTCCAGTCCGGCGCGTCCACCTCGTCGGCATCTGCGGCACCGGCATGGGTTCCCTCGCCGGTCTCCTGGTTGACGCGGGAGCCGAGGTGCGCGGCTCGGACGAGGCGGTCTACCCCCCCATGAGCACGATGCTGCGCGACAGGGGGATCCGCGTCCTCGAGGGATACAGCGCGCAGCACCTCGACGACCGTCCCGACCTGGTGGTGATCGGCAACATCGCCACGCGCGCCAACCCCGAGGCGGAAACCGCCGCCGAGCGCGGCATTCCGTTTCTCAGCATGCCCCAGGCGATCGGCCGGCTGTTCCTGGAAGGACGGCACTCCATCGTGGTGGCCGGCACGCACGGAAAGACCACCACCTCCGGTCTCATGGCCTGGGTGCTCTCCGCCGCGGGGCGCGACCCGTCCTTCCTGGTCGGCGGCGTCCTGCGGAACTTCGATCGATCCTACAACCTGGGTGGCGGGGAGGACTTCGTGGTCGAGGGAGACGAGTACGAGACCTCGTTCTTCGACAAGGGTCCGAAGTTCCTGCACTACCGGCCGCGCAGCGTCATCCTGACCTCGGTCGAGTACGACCACGCGGAGATGTACCCGGACCTGGCCTCGGTCAAGGAGGCGTTCCGCCGCCTGATCGACCTCGTCCCCGCCGATGGTCTGCTGGTCTACTGCGCCGACGACGCCAACGTGCGCGAGGTGGTGTCGGGGGCGCGCTGCCTGCGCGTGCCCTATGGCTGCGGGCGCGGCGAGGGCTGGCGCGGGCACGTCCGCGCGTCGGGCCCGGAAGGAATGGAGTTCGAGGTGTCCAGGGACGGACGCCTGTTCGGGGTGTTCAGGAGCCCGATGACCGGTCTGCACAACCTGCGCAATATCCTCGGCGTGTTCGCCGTGGCGCACCACCGCGGCGTGGCGGCGCCGGCGATCGGCGACGCGATGGCCTCCTTCGAGGGCCTCAAGCGACGCCAGGAGGTCCGCGGGGTCGCCGCCGGCGTCACGGTGATCGACGATTTCGCCCACCACCCGACGGCGGTGCGCGCCACCCTCGAGGCCACCCGCGATCGTTACAGCGGCAGGCGTTTGTGGGCCGTCTTCGAGCCACGCACCAACACCACCCGCCGCAGCGTGTTCCAGGACGAGTACGCCCGCAGCTTCGACGACGCCGACCGGATCGTCATCGCGGCGGTCGATCACCCCGAGCGCGCCCCGCAGGGGAGCAGGTTCTCGGTCGAGCGGCTGGTGGCCGACCTTCAGGCGCGCGGCAAGAACGCACTTTACGTCCCCGCCGTCCCGGACATCGTCGCCCTCCTGGCGCGCGAGGCGGCGCACGATGACGTCGTCCTGGTCATGTCGAACGGCGCCTTCGGCGGGCTGCACGACAGACTGCTCGCCGCCTTGGCCGCCCGCGCGTAGACCTCCCTCAATTGCCGAGAAGCGCCGAGTCGCCCTGGGCGAGCAGCCGGACGAGCTCCTGTCTGAAGTAGTCGGCGGGGGCGGAACCGAGCGTGGGAAAACGGGCGACGAAGGCCTGTCGGCTGCGCTCGATCTCCTTGCGCAGGCGGATGGACAGGTCGCGGTGCTTGCGCCCCTGGATGACGGCCGGCTCGTGGTAGAGCAGGAGCTCCGACACCAGCAGGTTGGCGAACCGGCGGGCGTCGGCCTGTCGGTGGCGCTCCTCCTGGCTCAGTCCATCGTCGGCCGCCGGCGTACGCAGATTCCCGCCGAGGTCCGCCAGGATCGCCTGCAGCTCCGCCTCCTCGGGCGGGGCGGGAGGCGCCGGGTGCGAGGTGCGGTGCGCGCTCTTCGCGACACCGCCCTGCGGCGCCTCCATCGCGCCGGCGCGGCCGAGGCGCTGGGGCGCCGCGAGCCGCTCCATCGCCAGTCCCGCGATACGCGCCACGATTTCCAGGGCGAGCGGGTCGCCCCGCTCGGGAGACGTTCCGGTGTCCCCGTACAGCACGGCCACCGGACGGCCGCGCACCAGGACCGGCACGGCGCAGGCGTCGCCGGGAACAACGCCACCAAGCGCCGCGAGCACCTCCTGCCCGGGTCCGTGGTCGCCCGCCCGCGTCGGTCCTCCTGCCAAGGCGGCGCGCGCCAGGATGTGGCCCCCCGTGGCGCTCAGGGAGATCCGCGCAATCTGCTCGCTGCGGAAGCCGCCCTCGCCGAGGAATCCCAGGCCCGCCCAGCCGGTGAGCGTTCCCCCCTTCAGAATGAACACCGCGGCGCGCGGAAAGATCGCGGCTGCGGCATCGATCAGGGATGAGAGGATCTCGCGCTGCGACTCGCGGCGCGAGATCGAATCGACCGCGTCCCGGAGGACCTGCAGCCGGGCTGCGCCGCCGGCGGCGCCCCATTCCCCGGGCGTGAGCGGAAAGCTCAGGGGCTCGCCGGCGGCGGAGAGCACCTCTTCGAGGGCGCGACGGAGCCGCTCGACCCTGTCGCGCAGCATGCGGTTCGCCTCGGCTTCGACCCGTTCCCGGAGGTGGGCGCTCATCGGCCGGTTAAATATCACGCCCACTCAATCCAGTCAATCGCGGCTGACATCATTTGCGGGTGGCAGCATTAACACAGGGACCTGTGGCCTCTCTGCCACTCCCAGCCATCGAGCGCTCCGGCTGCAGTTCCTGGTTACTTTAGTAAGTAATTGATTTATAAATGACTTATATGTCATACGCCGATTCCTCTATGCATGGCACATGGACTGCATTAGGGGTCCGCGGTGCGTGGTCGTACTCGGGGGGGAGGCATCGTGGCCCAGAGTCAGAAGACGCTCGCCGGACCGGTCGAGATCGAGGGCGTGGGGCTGCATTCCGGCCGCAGGGTGGCGTTGCGGATCCTGCCGGGAGAAGCCGGCAGCGGCATCGTGTTCGTACGGCGCGACCTCGACGAAGCGGAAATCCCGGCCTCCTACCGTCTGCTGAACGGCAGCAACTTTTCGACCACCCTGTCGCGCGGCCAGGTGGTCGTCGCGACGGTGGAGCACTTGCTGTCGGCCCTGCAGGGGCTGTCAATCGACAACGCCCGGATCGAGATGGACGATGCGGAAGTACCGATCCTGGACGGCAGCGCCCTGCCGTTCGTCGATCGGATCCGGGAGGCCGGCACGCGCTCCCTCGGCCGACCGCGCCGCTTCCTGGCGCTGACGCGTCCCGTGCGCGTGACGGCAGGGGATAAGGAGATCCTGGCCCTCCCGGCCAACGCCTTCCAGGCAACCTACGCGATTGATTTTGCGCATCCCGTGATCGGCGCCCAGTCGGTGACCACCGAGGTGACGGAAGAGTCGTACATCGAGTCGATCGCTCCGGCCCGTACCTTCTGCCTGCTGCGCGATGTCGAGGCGATGCGGCGCTCGGGCCTGGCGCTTGGCGGGTCCCTGGACAACGCCCTGGTGGTCGGCGAGGACGGCGTCCTGAACGGATCGCTGCGCTTCCCCGATGAGTTCGCACGTCACAAGGTGCTCGACCTGATCGGCGACCTGACGCTCCTGGGGTCGCCGATCCGCGCGCACGTGATCGCCTTCAAGGGTGGGCATCGGCTGCACGCGTTGCTGGTCGAGAAGATCATGTCCACGCGTTCCGCCTGGGCCATCGCCACTTCCGACGACACCCTGCCCGCGGCGAGTCTCGCCCGTTTCGCGCGCCTGAAGGACAGTCTCCTGCCGCACCTCGCCGGCGTGGCTGGCTAGCGGTACTTGCCACCATCCGACCTCTCCGATAGACTGCCGGCGTCCGGGTCACGGAAGCCCGCGCCGGGCGCATCGTAAGGCGCATTCTTCCGCCCCCTGCGAGCGATGAAGGCCGGCCTTGGTCTGCTCACCGTCTGCCTGATCTCTGGTCTGAGCGCCGCCCCCGCGCTCGGATCGCCGGCCATCACCCACCTGACGGCGGAGCGCAACGGTGAGACCTACCAGGCCGCCTGCCGCCTGGAGGGCGCCCTGACGCCCGATGTGGAAGAGGAGATATCCGCGGGGTTGCCCACGAGCATCGAGTACCGTCTGAACCTCTACCGCCGGCGCACGGCGTTCTTCGACCAGCTGGTCCTGAAGCGGCGCATCGAGTGCACGGCGCGCTATGACACCCTGACGAAGCAGTACACGCTGACCCGCAGGCTGGACGGCGAGCTGCAGGACACCCGGGTGACGGACGACGCCGCGGTGATGCGCGGGTTCATGACCGAGCTGCACGGCGTGCCGATCGTCAAGGCGGACGACCTGCAGCCGGGCGAGACGTATTACCTGAAGGCGAAGTCCAACCTCGGTCTCGTCTGGCGTTTCTACCTCATCCCGTGGCCGATGGACACGGACTGGGAGCGGGTCGAACTCACCCGTCCGGGAGGGAAGAGCGTTGCCACACAGCCCTGAACCCCGGGACGGCAAGCCCGCCTCCCGTATACGGGTCGACCGCCTCGTCCGCTCCAGCATCCTGGTCCTCCTTCTGGTCTTCGTCGCTGGATATTTTCTGCTGCGCAAGGCGACCAACTTCTCCTGGCTGTACATCACCAACTCTGTCCTCCTGTCTTCGCTCTTTCTGATCAACGCCATCCTCATCTTGACCCTGGTCACGCTTCTGATGCGCAATCTGATCAAGGCGCTGGTGGAGCGGCGGCGCGGCATCCTCGGATCCCGCTTCCGGACGAAGCTGGTGTTCTCGCTCCTGCTGCTGTGGCTGATCCCTTCCATGATCATCTTCTGGTCCGCCCTGCATCTCATCCAGCGCAGCGTGGATCGCTGGTTCAACGATCCGATGGACCGCCTGACGGAAGCCTCCCAGCAGATCGTCGATACCTATTACAGCGACGCGAAAAAGCGCGGCGCGGCCTTCGCGCGCGAGGTGGCCCGGCGCCTCGCCGAACAGGACCGGGCCAAACCGGAGCCGCGCCCGACGATCCACGAGACGCTCGGATCGCTGCTCCGCGAGTACCACCTCGACCTCGTGGCGCTCGACGTCGGACAGGACCCGCCGTACCTGGTCGTCGATCCCCACGTTCCGGCGACCGGCGACCTGCAGGAGATCCCCGCCAATCTGCGGGCGCAGGCGTTCCGCGGCGAGCCGTTCAACATGATGTCGGATTACCGGGGCGGCATGCTGATCCGTTGCGGCCACCCCGTGCGCGCCTCTCCCGAGGGGCCGGCGCGCGCGGTCGCCATTGTCGGGATCTACGTGCCGCGCGACCTGGCGCGCCTGGCGGCCTACGTGTCGCGCAGCGACCAGGACTACCGTCAGATGCGCACGCAGAAGGTGCAGATCAAGCGCGTGTACATCATGGTGTTCGCGCTGATCACGCTGGTGGTCCTGTTCTCGGTCACCTGGATCGGCCTGTACCTGGCGCGCCGCATCACCGATCCGATCCAGACGCTCCTGCACGGGACCCGGGAGATCTCCTCGGGCAACCTCGATTACCGGGTCGAGGTGGACGCCGGCGACGAGCTCGGCATCCTGGTCGAATCGTTCAACCGGATGACCGCCGACCTTCGGGCGGGCAAGGAGACGATCGAGCGGCGCAACGTCGAGCTGTCGGCCAGCAACCGCGAGCTGGTGGAGCGGCGGCGGTACATCGAAACGCTCCTGGACAGCGTCACCGTCGGGGTCGTGTCGTGCGATCGCCACGGACGCGTGACCACGGTCAATCGGGCGGCGTTGCGGCTCCTGGTCCTGGAGCACGGTCTCGACCTCATCGGCAAGCCGCTGCCGTCGCTTCTTCCTCCGGAAGGGGGCCGGGCGATCGAGGAGCTGGTCGGGGAGGCCTTCGCGGGAGGCGGGCAGTCCGCAGCGCGCGGGCTCGAGCTGTCGATCGGGGGCAAGAGCTGCATGCTCGCGGTCAGCGCCACCTCGCTGCGGGGCGACGCCGGGGAGCCGCTCGGGGCGATCCTGGTGCTCGAGGACCTGACCGATCTGATGCGCGCGCAGAAAATCGCCGCCTGGCGCGAGGTCGCGCGGCGACTGGCGCACGAGATCAAGAATCCACTCACGCCGATCCAGCTCTCCGCCGAGCGCATCCGCAAGAAGTACGCGGAGAAGGGCCGTGACCTGGACGAGATCGTCGAGGAGGGCACCGCGGCGATCGTCAGCGAAGTCGCGACCCTGAAGAACCTGGTGGACGAGTTCACGCGCTTCGCCCGCCTGCCGGCGCCGAACCCGGTCGCCACCAGCCTGCAGGACGTCATCGCCGCCTCGCTATCGCTCTACAACGGCGTGCACTCCAAGGTGACCATCACGCCGGTCTGCGACCCCGACCTGCCGCGCGTCCTGCTCGACCCGGACCAGATGAGGCGTGTCCTGGTCAACCTGCTCGACAACGCCGTGGAGGCGATGGGAGGGCAGGGGCGTGTCACCATCGAGGCGCGGCGCGATCCCTCGGGCGCAGTGCGACTCGAGGTCGCCGACGACGGACCCGGCATCCGGATCGAGGACCGCGACCGGCTGTTCCTGCCTTACTTCTCGACCAAGAAGAAGGGGACCGGCCTGGGGCTGGCGATCGTCCACCGCATCGTCTCCGACCATCACGGACGCATCCGGGTCGAGGACAACCGGCCGCGCGGCGCGCGCTTCGTGATCGAGCTTCCGGCGGCCGCCGCCTAGCAGCCTGCTAGGCGCCCGTCCGAGTCCCGGGAGCCGCCGCGCTACAATAAGGACCCCATGGCCAAGGAACGCGTGCTCGTCGTGGACGACGAGGAGGGCGTGCGCAATTCCCTCCGCAACATCCTCAAGGACGAGAGCTACACGGTGGAGGTGGCCGAGTCGGGCGAGCGCTGCCTGGAGATGGTGCGCTCGGCGCCGTACCACGCGGTCTTCCTCGACGTGTGGCTCCCCGGCCGGGACGGCCTGTCGATCCTCGAAGAGCTTCTCTCCCAGCCGCTTCCCCCCCGCGTCATCATGATTTCCGGGCACGCCGACGTGCCCCTCGCGCACCGGGCCGGGCGTCTGGGGGCCTTCGACTTCATCGAGAAGCCGCTGTCGCTCGAGAAGGTGGCGCTGACGCTGCGCAACGCCGTGGCCGATCGGAAGAAGGACGAGCGCATCCTGCAGCTGCGCGAGCAGCTGCAGGAGAGCGTCACCCTCATCGGGGACAGCCGCCCGATCCGCGAGCTGCGGCAGCAGATCGAGGTCACCGCCCCGACGAACGGCCGCGTGCTGATCTACGGCGAGAACGGCACCGGCAAGGAGCTGGTGGCCCGCGCCATCCACGCTCTGTCGGCCCGGCGCAACGAGCCGTTCGTCGAGATGAACTGCGCCGCCATCCCCGAGGATCTGATCGAGAGCGAGCTGTTCGGACACGTCCGGGGGGCCTTCACCGGGGCCTCCGACAGCAAGCCCGGACGGTTCGTGCTGGCCGATGGCGGCACGCTGTTTCTCGACGAGATCGCCGACATGTCGATGCGCACCCAGGCCAAGGTGCTGCGCGTGCTGCAGGAGCAGGCGTTCGAGCCGGTGGGTGGATCGACGCTGCGCGTCGACGTCCGGGTCATCGCGGCCACCAACAAGGATCTGAAGACCGAGATCGCCGCGGGCCGGTTCCGTGAGGACCTGTACTTCCGGCTGAACGTGGTTCCGCTGCGGGTGCCGCCGCTGCGCGAGCGGCCGGAGGACGTCCCGCCTCTGGCGCGCCACTTCGTGGAGCAGTTCTCACGCACCTACGGCCGGATCAAGAGCCTCGCGTCCGACGCCCTGCCGGCCCTGCAGTCGTACCGCTGGCCGGGGAACGTGCGCGAGCTGAAAAACGTCATCGAGCGTCTGGTGATCCTCACGGTGGCCGACGTCATCGGGCTGGACGACGTGCGCAGAATGATGGGGGCCGAGGCGCAGCCCGCGGATGACCTGCTGCGCGGCTTCGGCACGCTCCGGGAGGGGCGCGAGAACTTCGAGCGGCAGTTCATACAGAAAAGACTCCAGGAGGCCGGCGGAAACGTCGTCCGCGCGGCCGAGCTCCTGGGCCTCGAGCGCAGCAACCTGTACCGCAAGATGCGCGCCCTCGGCATCCGCGGCGGCGGAGACTCTTGACAACTCCTTGATCGTCTGTTACTAGAATAGTTGTGACGAAGGAGGTACGATAGCCCGCGTGCAGCTGACCAAGGGTGTCGAGTACGGTATCGAGGGGATCCTGTACCTGGCGCGCCGCCACGAGGGCGAGCCGGCGCTGATCCGCGACATCTCGCGCGCCACGTCGATCCCGGAGACGTTCCTGTCGAAGATCTTCCAGAGACTGGCGACCAAGGGGTTGATCCGCTCGCGGCGCGGATTCCGCGGCGGGTTCCGGCTGGCGCGGCCGGCGGAGCGGATCACGCTGCGCGAGATCGTCGAGGCGCTGCAGGGGCCAATCGAGTTCCACCGGTGTCTCGATCACCTGAGGGCCCGCGGCCGCAGGCAGCGCTGCCACGTCAGCCGCGTGTTCCG
>DAISWT010000100.1:0-1477 GCA_036826235.1 Acidobacteriota bacterium
GGTCAACGCGGCGGCCGTACCCTCATCGGGAGCGGCGCGTACAAGGGTCCGCCATCGGCCGACGGGACGGTCGAGGTGGGATACTCGATCGTGACGGACCATCGGCGCCGGGGTTACGCCACGGAGGTGGTGGACGGACTCCTGGCCCGCGCCTTCGCCCTGGCCGCGGTCGGACGGGTCATTGCCGAGACCCTCCCCGAGCTGACGCCGTCGATCGGCGTCCTGCGCAAGTGCAGATTCAGTCCGATCGGGAAGGGCTCGGAGCCCGGGGTCATCCGCTTCGCGCTGACGCGCGCGGAGTACACGCGGTGGCGGTTGGGTCGAGTCAGCGATGACAAGACGTCTGCGCGACGCGCGAAGGGCGCGAGAAGAAGATGACGGTCGAGTCCTTGCCGCTCGCGGTCGTCTGGCCGTACGCCGGTGCCTTCTGGGCGACGCTCGTGTGGGCCATGCTGCCCGAGGGACGTCTCATGCGCGCCACGCGGGCCGAGGCGGTGGCGGGACCACAGGACGCCGGGTCATGCCGGGTCATCGTGGTGGCGAACATGCTTGCCGGCGGTCTGGCCTTCGCACTCGCTTTCGGCTGCCCTGCAACCGCGATGTCCGCTCATCGGTACGCGGCTTTCTGGGCCGGCGTGGCGCTGCTGGCCGGCGGCAGCGCGCTTCGGCGTCATTGCTTCGCGATGCTCGGCGCGAGCTTCACCGGTGCCGTCACGGTTCGTCCGGGCCAGATCGTCGTCGAGCGCGGGGCCTACCGCCGGGTCAGGCATCCGTCCTATACTGCCGGCGTCCTCATGTTCGCGGGAATCGGGCTGGCGCTGACCAACTGGCTGAGTCTTCTCGTCATCACCGTCGCGCCGGTGGTCGCGTACGCCTATCGCGTCCGGGTCGAGGAACGCGCGCTGGCAGAGACGCTCGGAGAGCCGTACCTGGAGTACATGCGCCGGACCAAGCGCTTCGTGCCGTTCATCATCTGACACGGTCCCTGAGAGCAACCGGGGAGAGGTGACTCCATGACGCCGGGCAGCCTGTTCGATCCAGAGGCGCGGGCCGGCCCGGCCACTGAGGAAGAGGGTCACCGGGCGTTCCTGTCGCGGCCGCAGATCCTCGGTGTGCGGGTCCTGATCGTGATCTACGCCGCCACCGTCGTTCTCCTGACGGCGGCGAACTACCGGCCCCTGGGGAATGTCCTGTTCCGGCTCAGCTCCATGCACCTGGCCGTCCGGCTCGCGATCGGCCTGATGGGCTCTGCGACGGCGCTGACCTTCTTCCTGCTGCTGGGCATGTGCCTGCACCACTATTTCCGCGGGCACGCGGGGTCGCGGCCGGCCCGTGGGTGGCTCTGGGTGATCGTGCTCCTCAATGTCGTCGGCGTCGTGGCTTATTATCTGATGATCGTCGAACCTGAGCAGAAATCGCTGATGGCGCGGGAGCCGGGAGGTGCGTCTTGCACCATCCGGACGAGGTTCGTGCATCC
>DAISWT010000100.1:1501-8937 GCA_036826235.1 Acidobacteriota bacterium
ACGCTTACGAGTCGCTGCTGCGGAGCGAGGTTCTTCCGGGAATCCACCGGGTGCGCGGATACGGAGGGGCCTGCGTGCTGCGCAGGGACGCGGGGACCGAAGTGGAGTTCGTCACTCTGACGTTCTTCGAAACGATCGATGCCGTCCGCGCGTTCGCCAGAGAGGACCACGAGAAGGCGGTGGTCCCGCCGAAGGCGCGCGCGCTGCTGTCGAGGTTCGACGAGAGGTCGGCGCACTACCGCGTGATCCTGGATCCGCGGACCGGCTCGACTGGGGAGAGTCGGTGAGCGGCGCGGCCAGGAGCGTCGCGGTCTTCGGGGTCTACTGCGCCGGCGTCGGTGTCATCCTGATCGCGGCTCCGAACATCTTTCTGGGCGCCGTCGGGCTGCCGCCCACTGGGGAGCCCTACATCCGCGTGCTCGGGGTCGTGGTCCTGGTTCTCGCGCTCTATTACCTCGCGGCGGCCCGCGCCGAGGCGGTGGCGTTCTTTCGCTGGACCACGTGGGGGCGACCGATGGCCTTCGTGCTGTTCGGCGCCCTCGTGCTGCTGGGCTTGGCTCCGCGCGTCCTGGCGCTGTTCGGGGCCGTGGACGCGGTGGGGGCGCTGTGGACCGCCACGGCCCTTCGGGGTCAGTTCGGCGCGCGGTCCGGGTGACGCGGTGGCCGGGGCGAGGGGAAGTGGCGTGCGCATCAGGGCGATGACAGTCGTGGACGCGGCGGAGGTCGCGGCGCTCGCCGGACAGCTCGGCTATCCCGCCTCGGCGCAGCAGATCGAAGACCGCTTTCGCGGCCTCTCCCGGGAGCCCGATTCCTCGGTCTTCGTCGCGCAAGGGGAAGACGGACGGCTGGCGGGCTGGATCCATGTCCTGGAGCGCCGCTTCCTCGAGCTCGATCGCTACGCGGAAATCGCCGGTCTGGTCGTGGACGCTGGCGCCCGGCGGAGCGGCGTGGGCAGGGCACTGATCACGGCGGCCGAGGAGTGGGCGCGGGAGCGCGGCTGCGCCATGGTGCGCGTGCGCTCGAACACGAAGCGCGTGGAGGCGAAGCCGTTCTACGAGCGGATGGCTTACCGGGTCGTGAAGACGCAGTACGTCTTCGAGAAGACCGCGCGGCAGGAGGCGGAGTGAGAGGGCGATGACGGGGATCACCATCAAGCGTTTCCAGCAACCGGACGAGGCGCGGGTGTTCGACAAGGGGAGGTTCGAGCTGATCCGGATCGGCGGTCTCACCGTCGGGCGGGCGAGCTACGAGCCCGGCTGGAAGTGGTCCGAGCACGTCCGGCCGATCGCGGGCACGGCCTCCTGCCGGGTCGAGCACGTCGGCCTGGTCGTGTCGGGGAGGGCGATGGTCGTGATGGACGCCGGGGCCGAGGTCGTCCTCGGTCCCGGCGATCTGTTCTCGATCGCCCCGGGGCACGACTCCTGGGTCGTGGGGGACGAACCCTACGTGTCGCTCCACCTCCTCGGCGCCGACGCCTACGCGACGTGAACCCGCGGAAAGGACGGGGCGCGCTCCGACCCGCCGCCGGGAAATGACTCCGAAAGAGTCCCGGAACAGGATCAACGTGGCGACCGGAACGCGCTGGGAGCCGATCGTCGGCTACTCGCGGGCGGTGCGCATCGGTCCGTTCGTGCATGTCTCGGGCACCACCGCCACCGATGCAGACGGTCGCATCGTCGGCGCGGGCGATCCGTACGCCCAGACCGTGCAGACTCTCAAGAACATCGAGGCGGCGCTGGGACGGGCGGGCGCCGCGCTCGAGCACGTGGTGCGCACGCGCATGTACGTCGTCGACATCAATCACTGGGAGGCGGTCGGCAGGGCGCACGGCGAGTTTTTCGGAGCCATCCTCCCGGCGACCAGCCTGATCGAGGTGCGACGACTGATCTCCCCGGACATGCTGGTGGAGATCGAAGCCGAGGCGTACGTCCCGGAAGGGGAGGCGGGCGGGCCGTGAACCCGGACGGGGGTGGGCGTGAGTCGTGGACATGAGGTCGCCCGCCTGGATCGCGGCGGTGGCGCTGGGGTGCGGCGCCGCGGCCCTCGCCTCGGCCGTCGCGGCCGGCGTGAAACCGCCGGCGCCGCGCGCGGCCTGGCGCCGGCTCGAGGCCGGTCTGGAGCTGGGAGAGTTCGTCTCGCCGCGCCCGTCGGATCGCGGCGACTCGATCGTGCGGGCGCTGCGCATCGAGCCCTCCCGATTCGAGCTGCGTCTTCTGAATGCCTCGGCGAACGCGCGCGGCGGCCCGGTGACGGCGCGCGCGTGGTGCGCGCGCGCGGGTCTGGTGGCGGCGATCAACGCCAGCATGTACCAGGCGGACCATCGCACCAGCGTCTCTCTCATGAGGACCGCGACTCACACCAACAACCCGAGGCTCTCGAAGGACCGCGCCATCCTCGCGTTCGAACCGCGCAGCCCCGGGATCCCGGCGGCGACGATCATCGACCGCGAGTGTGACGATTTCGAGACGCTGCGGACGAAGTACGGCAGCCTGGTGCAGAGCATCCGGATGATCTCGTGCAAGGGCGAGAACGTCTGGAGCCGTCAGGAGAGGCGCTTTAGCACGGCGGCGATCGGCACGGACGCGCTGGGCCGGATCCTGTTCCTGCACGTGCGCTCGCCGTACAGCACCCATGATCTGATCGACATCCTGAAGGCTCTGCCTCTCGGGCTCGCGCGGGCGATGTACGCGGAAGGCGGCCCGGAGGCGCAGCTCTTCGTGGGCAGCGGCGCCGAAGAGCACGAATGGGTCGGCAGCTACGGGACCGGGCTCAACGAGGAGGACGACAACCGGACCGCCTGGCCCGTCCCGAACGTCGTCGGGATCGCTCGCCGGGAGGAGCGGTGAGCGTGTGCTAAGATGCCAAGCGCAGCTCGCGCAGCGCAGGAGACCCCCGATGCCCGATCCGTTGAGGCTCGTAGCCGCACTGATCGTCCTGGCGCTCGGGACGCGCCTGTCGGCCTGGGGGGATGAGACGCAGAAGAGCGGCTCGAAGGTCTTCCCCTATCCCACCCAGATCATCGTCCTCGAGAACGGTCTCAAGGTCGTGGCCGTGCCGTTCGACAGTCCCGGCCTGGTGGCGTACTGGACGGTGGTGCGCGCCGGCTCGCGCAACGAGGTCGAGCCGGGCAAATCGGGGTTCGCGCACTTCTTCGAGCACATGATGTTCCGCGGCACCGAGACTTATCCCCGGGAGCGCTACAACGCCCTCCTGAAGGAGCTGGGCGCCGACCACAACGCCTTCACGACCGACGACTACACCGCCTACCACATTCTGGCGCCCGCCTCCGGACTCGAGACGATCATGACGCTCGAGTCGGACCGTTTCATGCATCTGAAGTACCCGGTCGAGGACTTCAAGAAAGAGGCGGGGGCGGTGCTCGGCGAGTACAACAAGAACGCCTCGAACCCGTTCCAGACGCTGAGCGAGAAGTTGCGCGACGCGGCCTTCGCGGTCCACACCTACAAGCACTCGACCATCGGCTTCCTGCGGGACGTGCAGGACATGCCGAACCAGTACGAGTACAGCCGCCAGTTCTTCGACCGCTTCTACCGGCCGGAGAACTGCACGCTTCTGGTCGTCGGGGACGTCGACCCGAAGAAGCTCGCCGGGCTGGCGCAGAAGTGCTACGGCTCCTGGAAGCGCGGTTTGTACAAGGCGGGAGTCCCCGCCGAGCCGCCGCAGCAGGAGGAGAAGCGTGTCGCCGTGGCGTGGCCGAACCCGACGCAGCCCTACGTCTATCTCGGCTACCACGGACCGGCGTTCTCGGACACCGAGGTCGATCTGCCGGCCCTCGATCTGGTCTCGCAGCTCCTGTTCTCCGAGGCGGCGCCGCTGTACCAGAAGCTCGTGGTCGACGAGCAGGAGGTCGATGTCCTCTTCGGCGGCGGGCCCGATCACGTCGACCCGTACCTGTTCGAGATCGCGGCGCGGGTGAAGAAGCCGGAGCGGGTGGCTTACGTCGAGTCGGCGATCACCGCGGCGCTCGACGATCTCAAACAGACGCCGATCGCGGCCGACCGCCTCGACAACGTGAAATCTCACTTGAAATACTCCTACGCGATGGGTCTGGACACGGCGGGCTCGGTGGCGCGCAGTCTGGCGCATTACCTGGCAGTCGCCGGCGACAGCGACGCGGTCAACCGTCTCTACGCCGTCTACGATCGGATCACGCCCGACGACCTGCGCGGCGTCGCCCGCAAGTACTTCGTCACCTCCGGCCGGACGGTCGTCATCCTCAGTCACAAACCGACGCCGGAGAGCGCCGGAGCGGCGGCGGGGGGCGGGGCGGGCGTCGCGGCCGGGACGGGGTTTTGAGCCGGCGGCAGACGACCCGCGTCCTCGCCAGGGCGATTTCGGCGTGCGCGCTCGCGGGGTTCCTGGGCGCGACGCCGGCCGCACCCGCGGGCGCGGCTCGCCCCAAGGAGAACCAACCGATGAAGTCGACGCCGAGGCCGGTGGTCGGCGAGACGCTTCGGACCAGCCTCCTGCCGGTCCTCTCCTCGCCCCTCGTGGCCTTCCGGATCCAGTTCCGCAGCGGCTCGATCAACGATCCGCCGGGGAAGGAGGGGCTCAACGGCCTGACCGCCATGACGATCGGACAGGGCGGCACGAAGGAGCTGACCTATCGCGAGGTGACCGATCGTCTGTACCCGATGGCCGCGACCATCGGGGCGCAGGCGGACCGCGAGGTGACGACCTTCATCGGCAACGTCCATCGCGACCATTTGAAGCCGTATTACGACCTTCTCAGCGGCATCCTCCTGCGCCCGCGCTTCGACGAGAGCGACTTCAAGCGCAGCCGCGACGACCTGATCGCCGAGATCGAGACGAACCTGCGCGGCAACGACGACGAGAGCCTGGGCAAGGCGGCGCTGAACCTGATGATGTACGACCGCCACCCCTACAAACAGCTCGACACCGGCTCCGTCCAGGGCCTGAGATCGATCACTCTCGATGACGTGAGGGCCCACTACCGCAAGTACTACACCCGGGGCAACGTCGTGCTCGCCGTCTCGGGCGGCTACCCGGACGCCCTGATCGAGTCGATGAAGAAGGACTTCGCGTCGCTGCCGGCCGGCGCGCCGCCGCTCCTGAAGCTGCCGAAGCCGCGGCCCCTCCAGGGCACGGAGGTCCTCTTCATCGAGAAGGCGGCGCCCGCGACCGCCATCTCGATCGGCTGTCCGATCGACGTGACACGCTCCGACAGGGACTTTTACGCGCTCATGGTCGCGAACTCGTACCTCGGCGAACACCGGACCTTCAACGGCCGGCTGATGAATAAATTGCGCGGCGAGCGCGGTCTGAATTACGGAGACTACTCCTACATTGAGAACTTCATCCAGGACGGCGGCAGCACCTTCCCGCTGCCGAACACACCGCGGCGGCAGCAGTTCTTCAGCATCTGGATCCGTCCGGTGGCGCACTCCAACGCCCTGTTCGCCCTGCGCCAGGCGGTGCGGGAGCTGAGGCTGCTGGTGGACGCCGGCCTGAGTCCCCAGGACTTCGAGGCGTCCCGCAAGTTCGTCCTGAACTACTCGCGTCTCTGGACGCAGAACCTCAGCCGCCGCCTGGGCTACCAGATGGACTCGCAGTTCTACGGGAGCGGATTCCTGATCGACCGAATCCAGGAGGAGCTGCCGCGGCTCAAGGTAGAGGAGGTGAACGCCGCCGTGAAACGACACCTGCAGGCGGCGAATCTGGCGGTGGCGATCGTCACCCAGAACGCCGCCGGGATGCGGGACGCGCTGCTCTCCGGCAAGCCGACGCCGATCACTTATCAGACGCCGACGACCGAGGACGCCCTGCTCAAGGAGGACAAGGAGATCGAGTCGTTCCCCCTTCCCGTCAACCGCGAGCGGATGCGGATCGTCAAGGCGCAGGACCTGTTCGAGAAGTAGGCGATGCCGTGAAAGGCAAAGTGCCGGTCGCCTTCGTCTACCACGACGACTGCCTGAAGCACAGCAACGGCCCCGGCCACCCCGAGCGCCCGGAGCGCGTCGCGGCCATCCGCGATCACCTGGCGCGCCGCGGGTTGCTCGACCGCCTCCTCGTCGTCCGCCCGGAGCCGTGTCCGATCGACCTCATCGCCCGGGTCCACGAGCCCCGCTATATCGAGGCGATTCGCCGCGCCTGCGAGCGGGCGCCCGTCCAGCTCGACCCTGACACGGCCGTCTCTCCGGGCTCGTGGGACGCGGCGCTGCTGTCCGCCGGGGGCGCAGTGGCCGCCTGCGATGCCGTCGTCTCCGGAGAGCCGGGCGCCGCCTTCGTCTGTACCCGCCCTCCCGGACACCACGCGGAGAGGGATCGCGCCATGGGCTTCTGCCTGTTCAACAACATCGCCATCGCGGCCCGCCGCCTTCAAGAGAGGCACGGTCTCGGGCGCGTGCTCATCGTGGACTGGGACGTGCACCATGGCAACGGCACGCAGCATCTGTTCGAGGACGACCCCACAGTCTTCTATTTCAGCGTTCACCAGTACCCGTTCTACCCGGGGACCGGATCGGCTCGCGAGACAGGACGCGGCCGCGGCGCCGGGTTCACGCTGAATTGCCCGATGCCGGCCGGAGCGGGCGACGGCGAGTACGCGCGCGTGTTCCGCCAGGTCCTGGCCCCCGAGATCGACCGCGTGCAGCCCGAGGCGATCCTGATCTCGGCCGGCTTCGACGCGCACCGCGCCGATCCCCTGGCCGGCATGTCGCTGACCGAGGACGGCTACGCCGGGATGACGTCGATCCTGAGGGCCTCCGCCGACAAGCACTGCGGGGGGAGGATCATCTCTCTGCTCGAGGGCGGCTACGATCTCACGGCCCTGGGCGCCTCGGTCGAGGCGCACCTGCGCGCGCTGGGGGCCTTCGAGGAATGAGCCGCCGTGACCGTACTCAGTCGTCGACCCTTCGGACCGGCCGCCACTCGGAAGGCGCGGCGGTCTTGAGAGCGAGAGCGTGGATGACGCCGCCGATGAGATCCCGAAGCGCCTCGTTCACCATGCGGTGTCGGTCGAGCGGGGACTTGCCTTCGAATGCGGCCGAGACGATCACGACCTCGAAATGCCCGCCGCCCGGGGTCGCTCCGGCATGACCCGCGTGACGCGCGCTGTCATCACGGATCTCGAGATGCACAGGTCGGAACCGTTCGCGCAAGATCGTTTCGAGGCGTTCCCGGGTGTCCGGCATCAGGCGGCTCCCCGTCCCCCCGGAGGGACCTGCCGTCCCGCGCCGCTTTCGATCGCGCGGTCGTAGACGAGCGAGGCGGCGGCCAGATCCTCCAGACCGATCCCGAGCGACTTGAACAGCGTAATCTCGGTGTCGCTCCGCCGCCCGGGATGCGCGCCGCCGACGATGTCCTTCAGCTCGACGGCCCGGTCGAGCGGCCCGGGCCGCTGGGCGCCGGCCCCGCCCCCGGCGGGTGCCGCCCCCCCTTCGGCGGCCCCGGCA
>DAISWT010000101.1:0-8867 GCA_036826235.1 Acidobacteriota bacterium
CGCCGAACGGATCGCACACCGCGCAAATCCAGTCGCACACGTCGGTGGACCACTGACATCCGAACCGCGGCGGCGGACCCGGCGGATCGCACGTCGCCGTCGTTCTGGCGGCGGGCGTCACGACCATCGCGGACACGCCCGGGCTCTGGCCGAATGAGGCCGATTGCAGGAGAAGAAGGGCGAGAGCGCAGAAGATGGCCGCGTATCGGCAAACGTGGGGAGGCGGATTCCTCATACAGCGTGCGATTTTAAGCCCGGGCGAGAGCTCTCTGTCAACCTGAAATCTGAGGATGGCCGGGGTCATGCGTCTCTTTCGGACTGTCCACCGAGGCGGACACCAGACTCGCTGATACGGGCACTCCAAGCGGCCGCCCGAATGCCGAACTGCGCTGAACGCAACACTTCGCACGGTGGCATCGATATTGCTGTCCGAGTGCCGCGGAATTCGAAGCGCTGATGAGGTGCCATCATGATGAAGCGCATGAAAGTGGTCGTGGGTGTGATCGTGCTCCTTGTTGTGCCCGGCTTGTGGCCCGCGCCGGCACGACGCGAGGTTTCGTTCGATTTCTTTTATTCGAATCTGAGCCCGCACGGCTCATGGCTGGTGTCGGGCAGGTACGGCCGGGTCTGGCAGCCAGGCGTCTATCGCAGCGATTGGAACCCCTACTATGACGGACATTGGGTCTATGCGGATGTCGGCTGGACCTGGGTCTCCGACTACGAGTGGGGGGCCATCCCATACCACTACGGCACCTGGGTCAACGACCCTGAATTCGGATGGATCTGGGCCCCGGGGTACGTCTGGGCGCCCTCCTGGGTCGTCTTCCGGACCGGACCCGATTACATCGGCTGGGCCCCGGTGTCACCCGGGTTCTCCGTGGGCGTGTCGGTGGGGTTCGGCGCGGCGGCGCCCGGCCCGTTCGTCTTCGTGTTGGCGCGTGATTTCCTGGCTCCTCGAGTCCGCACCTGCGTCATTCCTCAATCCAGGACCAGGATCATCGTCAACAACACCAGGATCGTGAACACTCTCGCTGTGGAGAGACATGTCGTCGTCAACCGCGGTCCCGACCTGACGATCATTGAAAGGGCCAGCGGACACAGGGTTCGCGCGGTGCCGATCGATCGGGTGCCCCGCGTCGCCCCCGGCCGGCGTGTCACCCGCGAACAGCTCGCGGTGGATAGGCGCGTGGCGCAGCGCGGGCTGCGCGTCGCGGAGCCGGTCGCGGTCTCGAGCCGCGTTTCGACGGGCGACCCGCACAGCGCTCGCGCAGGATCTCGACACGCCGAGCACGCAGCTATTCCGCGCGCCGGTCAGCCGGGTCCCCGGGTCGCGCTGCCGGCGAGGTCCGGGCACCTGCCGGCGACGGGGCATGATCGCAGGACTCCGCCGCCCGCGACCGAGCAGCCGGGGAAAAAGAAGGTCGGCCCGTCCCGAAACCCGGACAAGCACAGAGTTCACCCGTAGGACATTTTCGGCGCGTCGTAATTCCCGTCCCCCTTTCAGGTGTTCTCCGCCGCCGGTTGCGGCGCCGCCTGATTGTCACGCTGCCATCCGAGGACCATCCTGGAAGCGCCAAGGAGGGCGTCATGAATGTGGAATACGCCGTGCAGATCGACGACCGAATCCACCGGATCCGCATCCAAGTCCCCGCCTTCTGCGAGGAGCGGGAGCTCAAACAGATGCGCCAGTTCGCCATCGTGACCGCCTTGCTCGAGCACGCCGGCTATCTGCCGGCCGGAACGGTGCATGGGGTGGCCTGAGCCGCGCTTCCCGAGCCGGCCTCATTGCGCGGGCGGTCTCCTCTGTGATAGAGGTTTTCGGGAAAATGCTCCATGAACCACCCTGCCCTTTCCACGGCCGGCGGCGGCGCCGGCGATCCGGGGAGAGCGCCGGCGCCTCCCGGGTGTCACTGAACCGCCGGGAAAGGATGCTCACGTGGTGAAAAGGTCTCTGAGGCTCCGGGCGAAATTCTTGGCGGCGTTCGCTGCGACCCTGTTGATTGTGTCGGCGCTTGCGTCGGCACCGGTCGCGGTCCGATCACCGTATCTGTCGGCCCTGTCGGACTGGGCGGCCGGTCCGGCCGTCCAGGCCGCCCCGGGATGCGCGAACAAGACCTGCGACGCCTCCCTGACGCGCTGCATCCATCAGAACGGGTCGCACACGAACTGCGGCGTCGGAGACTTCTGCCGCACCGCGCCCTGCTCCTGAGAATCCGGCGGCGCGGCGTGGATGGGCGGCCGGCCGCTGGGCCGGCCGCCCGGAAGCGGAGGAAGTCCTTCAGGCCTGCTGCTGCAGTATCTTCCTGACCTCCATTGAAATCGCGTGGTCCCGGTCCACGAACGACTTGATGCGCTCGAGATCGTCCAGCCGGGTGGCGCTGACGACGCGGTCGATCGCGGCGTGGCCGCGCCACTCGCAATCATCAACGAAGTGCTTGCCCTGGGAGGCGCAGTTGCGGCATTTCTTGTCGCCCCAGGGGGATTCCCAGCAGGGACAGGTTTGGTGCGCGATCGCCAGCTCCTTGTCCAGGCTCATCGTCTCCTCCGGCTCTCATTATCCACGTTCTCCCGGTTTTGAACCGGCCTTTTGCCTTGCGTGCGGCCGGCTTTGGTGGTACAGATTCTGACGTTTCCGTCGGCGGTGTCCCGCCCCAGGCGACACCGCCCGCCGCGTCGCGGTCACGGCCCGCTGCGCGGACGCCCTCGAGGCCGAATCAGGAGCACCCGCATGCGCAGACCCGTGACTCTCGCGCTCCGTTTTGCCGCAGTGATCATCGCGCTGGGCCTGATGCATCTCGTCCTTTCCCCGGCGGGACCGGCGAATTCCCCCTACCTCTCCGCGCTGTCGAGTCTCTCCGCTCCCGCCGCCGAGGCGGCCACGCACTGCGCCAACAAGACGTGCGCGGGGTTCAGTGGCGGATGCACGCAGGCGACCGGCTATTTCTGCGCCAAGTCGGGCGGCCAGTGCTTCACGCGGGGCTGCCAGTAAACCTCGCGACGACTCATGGCCCAGGTCCGCATCATGTATTGGAAGATGATCCCTTACGGGGTGCGCGCCTCGGACGCCGACGGCCGGGCCAGCCGGCAGCTGCCTCCCGAGTTCCAGGAGGCGGTCGACGCGGCCGCCATGTCCGACGGTGACACGTCGCAGGAGGCCTATCAGGCAGGCTTCACGTGGGGACCTTCCGAAGAGCGCCCGGGCTCGGCGGCGGACGTGGCGGACGCGGTGGTCGCGGAGATCATCGCCGCCTACCCCAGGGAGAGACTGAGCTCCCTGGCCGCGCGCGGCCGGGATTGAGAACCCGGCCGGCACCGCCTCACCGGGCGTGATCGTTGAGGTAGCGCAGGACCCCGCGCACCGAGATGAAGCGCGGCGGCCCGTCCTTCCCCAGGATCGGGATGTGACGGTAGCTTCCGACCGCCATGCAGTGCATGGCGTAGGCGAGCGTGTCGTCGTCGCGCAGGACCTTCGGGTCGCGCGTCATCACGTCGCTCACCGGCAGGGTCTCGGGATCGTACGAGCGCCCGGTCAAGCGGTTGAGCGCGTCGCGCTCGGTGAAGATGCCGACCAAGGTCTGCCCCTCCATCACCAGCGCGCTCCCCTGCCTCCGATCGCGCATCAGCTGGACGACCCGCGACACCGGGTCGCGCGGTGACACGGTCAGGGCGGCCGCCGGCTGGAGCTCGCGCAGCGGCGTCTCCATGATGGCGCGCTGCAGGCCGGTCCCGGGAGTGGGGATGTCGATCGATCGCAGATCCTGTCCGCAGTGATCGCAGGCGTCCACGCCGTCGATGTTGTCGTGGCCGCAGTCCGGGCAGGTCATGGTCCCCTCCGGATTCTAGGTCACCTTCCAGCTCGCCCCCGAATTGAGCAGCCGTTCGATGCTGCCGGCTCCGAGCCGGGCCGTCGCCTGGATGCTCTGCTGCTCGAGGATCTCCTCGAAGCGGGGGCGATCGGCCCGGTAGAAGACGCCGACCGGGACCGGGTACTCGGGGGGATTCATGCGGGTGAGGAGATACGCGAGCGTCGGCTCCAGGGCGGTCTCGTTGTGCACCAGAAGATCGGACTCCGTGACGCCGTTCTCGCCGAGGGTCACCGCTTCGGGATGAACGCCCCGCAGGCGGATCCCCCTGTTGCGGTCCTTGCCGAAGATGAGCGGCTTGCCGTGCTCCAGCTGGACCATCCGATCGGCGCGCACCTCGCGCGCCACGAAATCATCGAAGGCCCCGTCGTTGAAGATGTTGCAGTTCTGGTAGATCTCGACGAACGCGGTCCCCTTGTGGCGCGCCGCGCGCTCGACGATCATCGACAGGTGCTGCGTGTCGATGTCCACCGAGCGCGCGACGAAGGTGCACTCGGAGGCGAGCGCCACGCCCAGAGGGTTGATCGGCTGCTCCGCCGTTCCGAAGGGGCTCGACTTGGTCTTCTTCCCGAACTCGCTGGTGGGCGAGTACTGCCCCTTCGTGAGGCCGTAGATGCGGTTGTTGAAGAGCAGGATCTTGATGTCGAGGTTGCGGCGCATCGCGTGGATGAGGTGGTTGCCCCCGATCGACAGCCCGTCGCCGTCGCCGGTGACCACCCACACCGACAGATCGGGGCGCGTGACCTTGAGACCCGTGGCCAGCGTGGGAGCGCGGCCGTGGATGCTGTGGAAGCCGTAGGTGTTCATGTAGTAGGGGAAACGGCTGGAGCAGCCGATACCCGACACGAACACGATGTTCTCGCGCGGGATGCCGAGGTTCGGCATGATCTTCTGCACCTGGGCCAGGATCGCGTAATCGCCGCAGCCCGGGCACCAGCGGACCGTCTGGTCCGTGGCGAAATCGGCCCGGGTCAGCTTGGGCTCTTTGACGTCGACACCGGAGGGCATGGACTCTAACCTCGAAGGATCCCCTCGATCGCCTTGGTGATCTCGGAGACCTTGAACGGCTTTCCCTGGACCTTGTTGAGACCGACCGCGTCCACCAGGTAACGGGCGCGGATCAGCGTTCTGAGCTGCCCCAGGTTGAGCTCGGGCACCAGCACCTTGTCGAAGCGCCCGAGGATCTCCCCCAGGTTGCGCGGGAACGGATTCAGATGGCGCAGGTGGATCGAGGACACCGGCAGGCCCTTCGCCTGCAGCTCCTGGACGGCCGAGGTGATCGCCCCGTAGGTGCTCCCCCAGCCGACGACCAGGAGCTTCCCGCTGTCCTTTCCGAGGACCTGGAGCGGCGGGATGTCGTCGGCGATGCGGGCGATCTTCTCGGCGCGCAGCCGAACCATCTTCTCGTGGTTCTGCGGGTCGTAGCTCACGTTGCCGGTCACGTCTTCCTTCTCCAGCCCGCCGATGCGGTGCTCGAGACCCGGTGTCCCCGGGACGGCCCACGGACGCGCCAGGGTCCTGGGGTCCCGCAGGTACGGGAAGAACCCTTCCTTCTCGGTGCGGAACCTGACCTCGAACTTCGGCAGATCGCCCGAGCCGGGCACCCTCCATGGCTCGGCGCCGTTTCCCAGGTACCCGTCGGAAAGAAAGAAGACCGGCGTCATATGGGTCGTCGCGATCCGGAACGCCTCGATCGCCATCGGGAAGCAGTCGGCCGGCGTGGCCGGCGCGACGACCGCCACGGGGCACTCGCCGTTGCGTCCGAGCACGGCCTGGAACAGGTCGGCCTGCTCGGTCTTGGTCGGGAGACCGGTCGAGGGCCCCCCGCGCTGGATGTTGGCAATCACCACCGGGAGCTCAGTCATGACCGCCAGACCGATCGCCTCGCTCTTGAGCGCCACCCCCGGACCGCTGGTCCCGGTGAGCCCGAGCGAGCCGCCGTAGGCTGCGCCGATCGCCGCCCCGATGGCGCTGATCTCGTCCTCGGCCTGGAACGTCTTGACCGGGTAGTTCTTGAATTTCGACAGCTCGTGCAGGATGTCGCTCGCCGGTGTAATCGGGTACGAGCCGTAGAACAGGGGCCGGCCCGTGATCATGGACGCCGCGATGAAACCCATGGCGGTCGCTTCGTTGCCGGTCACCTTGCGGTAGGTTCCCGGGGCCAGATCGGCCTTGCGCACCCGGAAGTGGGTGGTGAACACCTCGGTGGTGTCGGCGTAGTTGTAGCCCGCCAGGAGAGCGAGCGTGTTCGCCTTGGCCATCTGCTCGCTGTTCTTGAATTTCTTCTCGATCCACTCCCGTGTGTAGTCGACCGGGCGTTCGTACAGCCAGAAGACGAGGCCGAGCGCGAAGAAGTTCTTGCAGCGCGTCGCCTGCCGGCCGCTCAGCCCCGCCTCCGCCACCGCGTGCAGCGTCAGGGCGGTGAGCGGGATGTCGAACAGACGGTACCCGACGAGGCTGCCGTCCTTCAGGGGGTTGCTCTTGTAGCTGGCCTTGGCCAGGTTGCCCTCGGTGAACGCATCCGTATCGAGGATCAGGATGCCCCCCTCGTCCAGGTCGTCGATGTTGGTCTTCAGGGCGGCCGGGTTCATCGCCACCAGCACGTTCGGCTGATCACCGGGGGTCTTGATGTCGTGCGACGAAAAACTGATCTGGTAGCCGGATACGCCGGCGAGGGTGCCGGCCGGGGCGCGGATCTCCGCCGGGAAGTCGGGCAGCGTGGCGAGATCGTTGCCGACCAGGGCGGTGGTGTCGGCGAACTGGGTCCCGGTCAGCTGCATGCCGTCGCCGGAATCGCCGGCGAAGCGGATGACGACGGTATCGAGTTCTGTGACCTTGGCACTCGGGGGGGCGACCTCGGTCTGTGTGCTCACTGTCTGTGCTGTCTCCTCATGCGCCCGCGGCGCGGGCGGCGACACGCCTGCGGTTGACTCAGGCGCCCTCGGCCGTCTTGAAGACCTGGTCCAGCCTGGGTGGCAGATTCACGACTTCCGCCGGGAAATGCTCCGCCACGTAGTTCACGATGTCGCGCGCGGCGATCAGCCCCGCCCTCCGTCCGCGGTCGTCGAGCAGGGGTATGTGGCGGTATCCCCCTTCGGTCATCAGCCGTACGGCTTCACCCAGACTGGCGGAGGGGCCAAGACAGGCCGGATCGCGTGTCATGAACCGGTCGACCGGCTCGCTTTCGCTGACCCCGCGGCCGATCAGCTTGTCCAGAACGTCCCTCTCCGTGAAGATGCCGACCAGTCTTTCCCCGTCACAGACCAGGACGCAGCCGGCCGACTCCTGGCGCATCAGGCGGAGGGTCTCGCGCAGGCTCGTCCCAGGTTTGACGCACGCGGGGTCGGAGAGCGGCAGATTCCCCAGACGCTCGTCCCGAAGCGCTTGCTCGATGGTCATGGCGCCGGTCTCCGCTGGCAACATAGGAAATATACCTTGTTTGCGCCACCTTCGCATAGGGCCGCCTCCGCTCCCTACGAATCCGTGATCGCTCCCTCCGCGAGGCGTTTGAGCGGCGCCTGTGATATAGATCGCTCCATGTCGAAGATGAACCGCCGCCCGGGCGGCGCGAATCCCCCGGGGCAGCACCCGCCGGCGGGGCGGCCGAGTCTGATTCCCCCGGATCCACTGACGGGATGGAAGGCGGCGGTCCAGGCGCTCCTCCTGCTGGGCATCCCGCTGACTCTGCTGCTCGTCGCCAAGGTCGTGCTCAAGAGGTTCTTCCCGGAACTCGGCTACTGACGCGCGCGGGGAAACGATATTAGCGCCAACCTCGAGGCAGGGCAAGAAGGCGACCGTGCCGCCCGACCGGGTACCCTGCCGATCGTGGGGACCTCGAAGCTGGTGGCTCATTTCAAGGACGGTCGCGTCACCAAGGGGTTCTCGCGCGACTTCGACCCCGCCCGGGAGATGTTCCACCTCGTCAGGCGGGAGGGCGAGGTGGCCTCGTCCCAGGAGATACACGTCGAGGAGCTCAAGGCGTTGTTTCACGTCAAGACATGGGGCCGCAAGGACAGGCACCGGGGCCACGAGGCGAACGGCTTTCCACAGCCGAAACGCGCCGCGCGCGGAGCGGGACGGTCGTCCCAGAAGACGGTCCTGGAGTTCTACGATGGTGAGAAGATCTTCGGCTACAGCCTCGACTACGACCCCGGGCGGCGCGGCTTCTACGTGGTCCCGGCGGATCCCTCCGACAACAATCGGACGATTTATGTGGTGAGCTCCTCCCTGGTCAACATCCAGTTCGTTCGAGAGTGAGCCGCAGGATGTGGCAGCGGGCCGGCGCCGCCCCGGCATGGATCGTGATTGTCCTCCTCCTGCAGGCCCCGCACGCGACTGGGTGCGCCAGTCCCCCCTCGCGGCCCCGTACGCCGCGGGGGAACCCGACCCTGGTGCTCGCTTCACCCTCCGGCGAGCGCACCATCCCCGTGGCCGACCTGACCTTCGTCTACTTCAAGCGGATCTTCTACCAGCGGCACGCGCCGCGCTCAGAGACCGCGAGCCGCAGCCGCGTCGACATCGAGGACCGGCGGACGGAGTGTCGCTGTCTTCGCCTCGAAGACTGGTCCAAAATCAAGTTCAGCGAGATCCGCCAGATCGAGCTGACCTATCCTCCCGAGGAAACGGTCGCCCGCCTGCGCGTGACGGAGCGCGACGGCAGCGTGCAGGTGCTGCGCGCCGATTCCTTGTTCGGCGCCAGGGACTCGCTCGCGCCACGTTTTTTTGCCACGGTCGAGGGCGAGCGCCAGGAGTTCCCTCTCCTGCTGGCCCAGGACACCGGCGGCTGGCCCGAGGGGAGACTCCTGCGTCTTCTCCTGATGCGGCCACCGCCCGGGAGCGGCCGGCGCCGATGAGCCGACCCGGGGGTCCCGCCGGGTGCTGAGCCGCTCGGCTCCCACGCTCCGCCCGCTGGCGATCGTCTTCGCGCTGTCGGGCTGCGCGGGTCTGGTCCACGAAGTCGCCTGGGCACGCGCACTGGGACAGTGTCTCGGCAACTCTCTGCAG
>DAISWT010000102.1:0-8823 GCA_036826235.1 Acidobacteriota bacterium
CTCGCCTCGAACGAAGTGCGTGTGCCACCCGATCCAGAGGTTGCCCTGCTTGTCCACCTTCATGCCGTCGGGAAGCCCCTTGTTCCCCTTCACCAGGTCCGTCGTGTCGAAGAAGATGCGCCCTTCGCCGAGCGTCCCATCCGGCCGTGACGCTCCTCGTCCTTCTTTCGGTCACGCTTCATGAGATCCTCCAGCCAGGGAGGCTGGTGCGCCCCCCGCGCCTTTCTTTCCGTCATGGTCATCGGTCCCCTGTCGCCGGGGATCCACGGCCTGCGCGCCACGGCGAGCAGGTACGAGCGCACGCTCAGGAGCATCGCCAGCCGGTTCGCCATGACCGCGCTGAACCCGGCGGGTTCGAGCTCGTCGTCCAGGAACTTCATCAGCGCGTAGCGGATGAAGTGATCGTTGCAGCGCAGGAAGCATTCGTCGGTGGCGTCGACGACCTGCGGCTCCTCGAACCCGGCGCGCAGGAGCAGATCGCGGTACGCGCCCGGCCCGCCGACGTGGTTCCGCGGGTCGAGCACGGGACTCCTGCTCTCCGCGGCCCGCGTGAACAGCATGTCGGAGAGCACCAGTCGGCCCCCGGGTTTGAGGACACGGAACGCCTCGCGCAGGAACCGCGCCCGCGTGCGGAAATGAAACGCCGCCTCGACGCAGACCACGTGATCGAAGCTCTCGTCCTCGAAATCGAGTCTCGTCGCGTCCATCAGGAGGAAGGCGCAGCCCGGGGCGGTGTCGCGGCAGGTCTCGATCTGCTTGGCCGAGATGTTGATCCCGGTGACGTTCGGCGCTCCGAAAAAACGCGACAGGTAGCGCGACGTGGCGCCCTGGCCGCACGCGACGTCGAGAATCGAGCCGCGGCGCTCCGGCAGGAAGCCGAGCAGACGTTCCATCAGATTCTCGCAGGCTTCCTTCTGGCTGGGCGTCTCCTCCTCCCAGAAGCCATAGTTCGAGAAGCGGCTGAAGCTGAGATACTCTCCCGAGCGCAGCAGCGGGTGCTCGTACATGGCCCGGTCGTAATGCACATTGACCGCCCCGCCCGACGGGCCGTCGCCGGACGATTCCTCCGCGAAGTCCGGCCGTCCCATCCAGATCTCGAGGCCGCCCCGCGGGTTCGGCGCGTAGGTCCAGCCGGTGGCCGTCCGCACCGCCACCTCGGGGCCGAACGGATTGGCGGTTCCCACGATCAGACCGGTCTCGCGGCCGAGCAGCGTGCGCACGCCGTAGTTGTACGGGTTGCCGAACCCGTCGCGGCTGACCTCGAACCAGCGCACGCCGTCCGGGCTGCGCCACAGATCGAAGCCGGCCTCGCGCTCGACGATCTTCTGGGGCCCGATCAGACGCATCCGGGTGTGCGCGCCGCGCGGCACGCGGCCCGGATCGATCCACCACAGGAAGATGCTGGAGTCGTAGGTGCCGACGTACAGGCAGCCGTCGTACTCGGCCATGCTCCAGATGTAGCCGTTGAACGGGTTGTCGAACCCCGGCCCGAGACCGCTGACCGGCTGCACGTCGCCCCGCGGTGTGCGGCGCTCCTGGCCGACGATCAGCTCCCAACGATCCTCGGCATCGATCCGGATCAGCTCGCCCGCCGCGGGCCCCGTCTTGAACTCCCGGTCGTAGCCGCCGCGCCGGATCCCGGTGCCGACGTACAGCGCACCCTTGAAGGGGAACATCGACATGACCGCCTGGTTGAGCTTGCCGCGTCCCGCCCCGCCGGTCAGGACCTGCGTCCAGCGGTACGGCGGGTTCCCCTCGGCGTCGGTCTTCCAGACCTGGATGCCGGTGAACGGATTGCTGACGCCGGCATAGAGGTGACCCTCGAAGACGGCCAGCTCGAACACGCCGGCGCTGGTCGGATCGCCGAAGCCGGGCTCGCTGACCGGTATCCACCGCCGGGAGAGCGGGTCCCGGCATTCCAGGACGACCGTCGCGACGGCGTTGGACCACATGCGACCGCTGCCGGCGGGCGCGGCGAACAGGCGGCCCTTGAAGCCGATCAGCGCGCGGTACGAGCTGATGCTCCGGTCGCCCATGCCGGGCTCGGTCACCGGCTGGAAGTCCACGCCGTCGACCGAGCGGAGGATGAGCGCCCCCGGGGCCTTCGAGGACGACATGGCGCTGACGTACAGCGCCTCGGACGCGTCGCTCGCGGTCTGGCACACGACCATGCTGCGATAGCCGAAATCGCGCCAGACGCGGTGCGCGCCGTCCAGGGAATCGACGCGCGGCGACTCGAAGGTCATCTCAAACCGTCCGTCCGGGGGCGTGGCGCGCCAGATCTGGCAGTTCTGCTCGAGCCGCGTCGCGTCGAGGCCGGGCGGAACGGGGACCGGCCACAGGTGAAAGGAGTCGGTCGATTGGTCCGGTGCGAGCTGGACCAGCTGAAACATGTTGCGCGTCGTGCCGACGTAGAGCTGCCCGCGGAACCAGCTCATGCAGTGGGCGTAACTGTTGCGCTGATCGCCGAACCCCCGGTCGGCCAGGCGGCGGAAGTTTGTGCGGCGCAACCCGGTCGGCAGACTGCGGCTGGCAACCGACACGTCGTTCGCGGCGTGCAGCGGTCGGGGCGTCATGCGCGGGTCTTCCGGTCGGCCGATCGGACCGGTCGCGGCCCCGGGCTCCGGGGGGCCGCGTCCCCCTCCGGCTCCGGCCGGCGCGCCGCCCGGAGCGTGTCGCGCCAGGTCGCCAGGAACTCGCGGATCTGACCCCGGCGCCGGAGGACCACGGGATCGAGCGGCGCCCGGCGCCCCTCGGTTCGACCGGTGGCGGCGCGGGACGAGGCCTGCCTGCGAAGCCGGCGCAGGTCGTCCGTCAGAGGGTCGCCGTCCTTTTCGACGTCGTCCAGGATGCGCATCAAGCGCTGAAGTCGCGGATCGGGGCCTTTTCCCGCGCCGGGACGGACCCGGCCGGTGGGCCGCTTCGGCTCTGCTCCGAGCAGGGCCTCCAGCCGATTCAGCTCCTCGGAGCCCTGGCGCGCTGGCGCGCGGGCCGGGCCGGGGTGGATGCCCGGCTTGAGCCAGTCCTCCATCCCGTCCAGGTCGACGCCCGGATCGTCGTGCGCAGCGTCGCGTTGCTCGTTCATCTGGTCGAGCTCCTCCAGGATCGGCGCGAGGTCCTCCAGATCGCCGGTACGGGCCCCTTCCAGGTCGTCCGCTCCAAGGTCCTCGAGGTCGTCCAGCCCCGCATGCGGGAGATCGCCGTCCAGCAGACGCTGCAGATGCAGGAGCAATTGCAGGTTCTTCACGCCTGCCCTCCCGCCGCGGTGCTCGCGCCGGCGGCCGTGCCGTTGCGCTCGAGAAACGCGCCGAGGTGGCCCGCGAAGACCAGCGGTCTCAGGAGCGGGAAAAAGTGACCCGCGCCCGGCACGATGACCGTTTCGGCGTTCGGCAGGGTCTCGGCGAGAAGCTGGCAGGTGCGCAGCCAGCGCGAGCGTTCCCCGAAGATCAGCAGGGTGGGATGGCCGATCCCGCGGATCGCCTCGCGCGTCGGGCCGCCCGACTGCATGTCCTTCCAGGCTTCGGTGGTGCGCAGGAGCTGGAGCCACTTGCGGGCGGTCCGCCGCGCCCCGTTCCAGCGGCCGAAGGGGACGAAGAACTCGCCCGGGTGCTTCTTCTGGCGCGCCTCCAGGCGGTCCGGTTCGGCCAGCTCCTCCAACAGGCCGTAAGTCATCTTCGGCAGCTCGGACGGTATCGTGATCCCCATCGATCCGAGCTGCTCGCGCCAGGTCGTCCAGTAGGCCCGGTCCTGGCCGGAGTCGATCGACTGCAGCGCGTTGACGGTCACGTCGGCCAGCGTGAGCGAGCGCACGCGGCCGGGGTGGCTCGTCGCGTATTCCAGGCAGACCGTGCCGCCGAAGCTGTGCCCGACCAGGTCGGCGCGCTCGATGCCGAGGTGGTCGAGCAGAGCGCCGAGGTCGCCGGCCATGTCGGCCGGCGTGTAGCCCGCGGGCGGCATGGCGCTCAGCCCGTGCCCGCGCAGGTCGTACACGGTGACCCGGTGGCGCCGCGCCAGCGCCGGCGCGATGCGCGGGAACCAGAACGCCAGGTTCGCGGCGATGCCGTGGACCAGGACCAGGTCCGGCCCCTCGCCGACGCGCTGGTAGTGGATGCGCGTCCCGTTGAGGTTCGCCAGCGGCATCGCCGGTCTCATTCCAGGTATCCGAGCGCCCGCAGGCGCTGCATGACCGTCGCCTCGCCCTCGGCGTCCATGGCGGCCGCCTCGGCGGGGACCTCGTCCGGGGCTTGGATTCTCCTGGCCGGGAGCGCCGCGGCGTGGCGGACGGCGTGCGCCGGCTCGAAGATCTCGACGGGCAGCCGCCCGTCGAACTCCTGCGGCACGGGCTCGCCGAGGCTGTGCATGAGGGCCGGAGTGACGTCCAGGATCGACAGGTCGTTGACGGTCTCGCCGCGGCGGATCCCGGGGCCGGCGGCAATGAAGATGCCGCGCGGGTTGTGGACGCCGGCCACGTCGCGGCGCGTCCTGACGATCGCCTCCGAGCGGGTCACCGAGACGAACCCGAAGTCCCGCAGGACCAGCGTCAGGTCGGCCGCCAGGTGGGAGTGCGGTCCGGGGAACGCCTGTTCGCGGCTCATCACCCGCCGCACCACGCGCACGCCGGTCGCCGGGTTGGTGACCTGCAGGAGATCGCCGGCAATCTGTCTGGCGAGCTGCGCGCGCCCGGCCGCGCCGCCCGTTCTCAAGTAGATGCCGTTGCTTCCCGGGGTCAGGGTGTAGGCGCGCGTCCGGCTCCAGTCGAACAGGAAGGCGGCGGCCTTCATCCCCTCGGTGTTGATGTACCCCTCGGGCGCCACCGGCGCATCGTCTTTCCAGGCCAGGTATCCCTGCTGCGCCAGCCACGAGTTCACGTAGAAGATCTCATCCGACGGCCCGAACCCGTGGTCCGAGGCCAGGAAGACGCGGGCCTCGGGCCCCGCCAGCTCCACCGCCCGGGCGATGAGATCGTCGAGCTGGCGGAAATAATCCAGACACAGCTCGCGCACGCTGCGCGCCCAGGGCGAGGCGCCGAAGGTGGCGAACAGGCCGTCGTCGATGAACCGCCAGCAGGCGTGCTGCAGCTTGTCGACGCCGTCGAATACAACCGACGCCAGGTCCCACGGCTCGGTCGTCATCAGGTGGTGCAGCACGTTGGACCACTGGCGCTCGCGCCGGATGTGGAAGCGGATCCACTCCTCGTGCCGCTCGGGGGCGAGGACCTGGACGGAGCGCCGCTCATCCTCGAAGTCCACCGGCAGCTCCTTGAGGCTGACTTCCGGGATCGCGCTCAGCCGGTCGTACAGGTCGCGCGGGTGCATGGCCCGCTTCAGGTGCCGGTGCGGGACGAACCCGGGGATCATGAAGCCGTTGATCGGCTGCGGCGGAAACATCACGGGAAAATTGAGAGACAGGCTCCTGAGGCCGCGCTCGCCGATCAGGGAATAGATCGTGGGACAGCGGATATCGCTCGATGTCGCCAGGCGGAAGTGGGGGTGGTAGGCCAGCTGCTCGACCCGGACGAAATCAAAGATACCGTGATGACCGGGGCTCCGCCCGGTGAGGAGCGAGGTCCACGCCAGGGGCGTCAGCGGGGTCACCGTCGACTGCAGACCCGCGCGCACGCCTCCCGCGCACAGCCGTCGCAGCGATGGCATGAGGCCCTGTTCCATCAGGGCGTCGAGAACGGTGAACGTGGCCCCGTCCAGGCCGAGGAGCAGGGTGCGGCTCATGCGGTCATCCCGGCTGGCAGCTCCCGTTCGAGGAACTGGACGATCTGTGACACCTTGAGGTCGTCGACGTAGTGGCCGTCCAGCATCAGGAGCTGCTCGAACGGCAGGCCCTTCTTCCCGAAGCGCTCCTCGATCGCCACGATCAGCATGACGATGTCGATCGACTCGAAGGTCAGGTTGGTCATGAGCGAGGTGGCCGGACCGATCCGGCCTGAGAAGCCGGTGTCCCAGTCCTTGATCATGTCCTCGAGAATCTCCAGGAGCCCGTCCAGGATCCGACCCGAGTCGTTAACGCCCGTGCTCGCTGCCTGCTTGTCCATCAAAGACCCCCTCCACTCAACGCCGTCGCGACGACGAGATCACCGTGTCTTCCGGTCCAGGCCGTCAGGTTCCCGGCCGGAGCTCCGCCCATGCCGAGACGGACCGTTCCCTGCACGGCATCGATCGCGATCGCCCGGACCGGGCCCTGGTCCGCGGCTGCGTCACGACCGAGAGCCTTCTTGCCCGCCTCCTTGGCGCAGGCCATCCGCAGGGTCCATTCCTCCCGCTCCGCCTGCGCCAGGGCGCCCAGGATCTCCTGCTCCTCGGGGCTGAAGTCGGTCTCCTGCAGTCGCGGCCCGGAGCGGCCGAAGCGGCCGGCGTCGATGCCGAGGCCCGAATCCCGGCGCCCGTCGCCGGCGACCGCCACGGCCACGCCGCCGCCGCAGGTCATGGACAGGACCGGAGCGCCCCCCGCGCGACCGCTCCAGGACCCCGACGCCACCGGCCGGCCGAGACCGTCGGCGCCGATCTCCACGTCGGCCGCGTAGACCATGAGCCCGCATTGCTCCTTGAGGAACAGGCGGACCGCGTCCTTGGCGGCCAGACGGGCCAGGAGCCACTCGGTCTTGGTGGTCGGGGCGCCCGGGAGCGCGCGCCACGTTTCCCGCTCGCCACGGCTCAGGACGATGTGGGCCAGACCCTCGCGCCAGATGCGACCGTCGGCCTCCATGAGGCGCTCCGGCAAATCGAGCCGGCAGCAGATGACGCCGCCCCGCGCCGGTGCCGGAGCGGGGAGGGGCGTGCTCAGGATGAATTCGCGCGGCGCCAGGCGGTAGGCGTACAGACGGTCAGGCAGATCCATCCGCTTCACTTCCCAGCCGGAGATACGCCCCAGGGGCGTGCCGTCCTCCGAGTTGACTTCGAGGTCGGCGTGGATCTGCTCGCGGCCGACGGACCGGCCGCGGATGCGGCAGTTCACGCGCGCGCCCGGAGACAGCGGGGGCGCGTACAGGTCGAGACGCTCGAACCCGACCGGGAAGACGACGAACCCGTGCTCGAGCGCGTTCGCGGTCCAGTATCCGACCACCTGGCTGGCGGCGTCGAGCAGGAGCGGATCGAGGACGAACGCCGGATTCGCCTGCGACCGGAAGAGCCCGTGTCTCGGCAGGACGCGCAGGGTTCCCGACGCGCCGTACTCGGCGGCGCGATCGATCGAGACCACGCCGCGGAACGCGGGGCCGTGGAACATGCCGTGCAGCCTGCCCTCCGCGTACAGCTCCTCGGGCGTCCAGCGGAACGGCCGGGGCGCGCCGATCTCGAGCGGCGGAGCCGGGGACGCCGCGGGAAAGCGATCGCCGAGGACGACGGTCCCCTCGACGGTCAGCTGAGCCGGACCGCCGGCTTCGCCGTCGCTCAGCTCACTGATCCGCACCTCGACTTCGCCACCGCCCCGGCGCGGCGCGGCGGCGATCTCGATCGTCACCCGCGGCGTGGCGAACGCCAGCCACCTGTGCATCCTCACCCGGCGCAGGCCGACCGGCAGCCGTCCGGGCATGGCGAGGGTCGCCGCCTCGGCCATGATCTCGAGGCTCATGGCGAGCGGGAAGACCGGCAGGGCCACGAGCGACGGATCGTCCGAGACGCGCCCGCCGAGCGTGTGGTCGAGGACGAAGGTCTCCTCGCCCGTCGACAGGTCCTTGCGGAACACCAGTGAACCATCCGGTCCGCGGCGCGCCGGAGCATCCAGGAACGGCAGGCGCGACGCCCGCCCGCCGCGCCCGCGGGACAGCACCGCCTGCATCACTTCGTCCTGCGTCCGCAGGAACTGCTCCATGGTGCGCAGGTACTCGTTCATGGCGGCGGCCGCCGGTGGCGGTGCTGACGGCGGCCGCGGCGCGGCGGCGGTCGTCGGTGGCGCCGAGGCGGCGCGCTCGATCAGGCCCTCCTCGACCCGCAGTCTCGGCAGGTCGAGACAGAGCGCCATCGATCGATCGGGCTCCGCCTGCAGGCGGGTGCCGGCGCCGATCGCTTCCAGGGACAGCCGCCGCGCGCCCCGGTCCTCGTAGAGGGGCTCCAGGGTGAGGGGCACGCCCTGCGCGCCGAGCTGGGCCAGCAGGTGATGCAGCTGCTTGATCCCCGAGCGACGTTGCAGGTTGGAGGCGACGGCCAGGTGCGGGCGGCCGCGCAGAGTGTCCTCGACGAACGCCGTGAGGTTGCCGCGCGGCCCGACTTCCACGAACATCCGGAACCCCGCCGCGTACATCGCCTCGATGGTCTCGCGGAAGCGCACCGGCCGGGCCCACTGCTCGAGGGCCAACCTCCGGACCTCGTCCGCATCGGGGGGAACCGGCGCGGCGATGGCGCAGGAGTAGAGCGGGATGCGCGGCACGGCGAAGCTCACGCGCTCGTAATACTCGCGCAGCTCGTCGCACACCGGCGCGAACAGCGGGGTGTGATAGGCGCGGCTGAACGGCAGGCGCTGGCAAACGGCGCCCCGCTTGCGCAGGTCGGCCTGCGCCCGGGCGATCACGTCCTCCGCGCCGCAGACCACCACCTGGTGCGGGCAGTTGTCCATGGCGAGGTGCAGCGACGACCCGTAGCCCGTCTCGAGGACCCGCAGGATCTCCGGATCGGCGGGGCCGACGGCGAGCAGGATCCCCGGAGGGACCACGCCGCTCGCCCGGGCACGCTCCGTGGCGCGGTTGCCGTCCAGGATGTAATGGATCAGCCGCTCTTCGTCCTCGACCAGCGCCGCGCCCGCGGCGAGGAGCGCCGAATACTCGCCCGTGCTGTGGCCGACGGCCGCCGCGGGCCGGACTCCCAGGCGGGCCAGGAG